>CALCEL010000022.1 GCA_937900485.1 uncultured Prevotellaceae bacterium | reverse complement strand
TCCGAGGAAATAATGCTTTTGAAAATGCATCCAGATTTTTAGCGGACACCAATAATTATTTTATGCCTTACATAAAAGAAAAGGGTGTTAGCGACATATATCTGATCCGAGTAGCACGCATCGGAAACAAAGCGGAAATTAGGCCAGAGTCAGGCGACATCGACCCTCGGCTCGTATTCGAGTTGGAATATCTGGAGAATCTGCCAGAGCATGTTATGCTGCCGCTGAGCCGTTATTACTACAAAGACACATTACTGGGGAGAGTAATGAGCAGGTAGTGTGCATATACGATGTGCCGAAGAGAAAAGACTGTCCGTGACACACAATAGTGTATCACGGACAGTCTTCAAAAATATTATCGTTCCATGACGCAACGTAGTTTCGTCACGTGACATATCATCACTTTCCACTCGCCTTCTTGGCCGTGGTCTTCTTCGCCTCCACGCCTTCAGACTTCTTTTTACGTGATGGCTTGTCATCGGCAGAAGGTTCTGACTCTATCGGATTATACTTAGCCAGCAGCTTCTGCAGTTTCTCAATCTCCTTATCCTTTGCGGCCAACTCGTCATCTTGGTTCTGTATTATCGTGATAAGTGAGTTGATTTCCTCATTCTCTGCGCCACCATAAATATTATTGACTCGTGTAACGAAGTCGCCGAGAATATTCATGTAATTAGTGAACGCGTCGTAAGGTCCGTCATATATACCACGGTTGAACGATCCGTATCCCGGTTTGGTACACATGAATCGGAAGTTATTTGATGCCTGGAGATAGTCCCAGTCCTGTTTGATACTACGGTCAGGACATATCATGACACGCTCAGCGATAGAGTACAGTTTCTGGAAAGCCTCTCTCTGCAAAGAGTTACCGAGCCAGCATGACGTGTCGCGCTCCTCATCCACCCATGAGATATTATACGGCACGTCGAGTGAGCCGACGCTCTTCTCCTCACACAATTCTGAAGGGAAAGCGAATCCGACACCTCGCTCAGCCGCCAGGGCAGGCAGGGCCTTCAAGAACTCGAGCACATTGCTTGACAACGGCTGATAGATGCCGAGTGCGCACAACTCCATGAAGATATTGATGACATCCTCACCCTCCGGCATGTCAGCGATCCAGTCCATATACCTGTCAGCGTACAGAGGATACTCAGACCAGCTTGAGTCATTGAAACGCAGTGATATGTCGTCAGAAAGCTTATAGTCACGGAGCAACAGCTTGAGACGTGAGTCTGCGGCACAGTCATAGATGAAGTGAGGAGACTTCCAACCCAGCACATGCTTAGCGCCCTCAGTCAACATACCCTTGAATCCCATATTAGCCACCATGGCGCCAATATCATCAGAATATATCAAGGACGAGTTTCTGAACACCTTAGGTTTCTGGCCGAACAGTTCCTCGATTGTCTTACTCATTCGCTCCACCTCAGAGCAGAAGCTCTCCTCATTTCCCAAAGAGCCGAGACCATGGGAGTAAGGCTCACAGAGGAACTCGACCTTGCCCGTAGCATTCAGCTCGTGCAGCAAGTCGATGACATGAGGCGCATGATACTGCAGCTGTTCCAGACCGACGCCTGACAGAGACAAGGCAACCTTGAAGTTATCATTCTCCTTCGCCATCTGTATGAGCGCATTCAGAGCTGGCACGTAACTGCGGTCAGCAATATCGTTTGTTGAGCGGTCGTTCTCGAAGTCATCATAATAATAATGGTCACGACCTATATCGAAAAAGCGGTAACGCTTGAGATGTATTACATGGTGAATCTCAAAATACAGACAAATTTTTTTCATGATTCAGTACTTTTTTAAGTTTTAGTTAATGAATAAAACCTCCGTTGTAGATACATTCATCATACAACCTACGGATGCGATGTCCTACCTTCACCCATGTTATCTCAGACACCTCTTTCAGTCCCTCTTCCTGTAAATAGCGGAACAGTCCCTCGTTATTGCATATTGAGTATATAGCATCAGCCATGGCGTGCGTGTCCCAGTAGTCCACTTTGATGACCTTGTCAAGAATCTCGCCGCAGCCAGACTGTTTAGATATCACGCAAGGCGTGCCGCACTGCATAGCCTCAAGGGGTGCGATGCCAAACGGCTCCGACACCGAAGGCATGACAAAGACGTCAGAATACTTGTAGCACTCATACACCTGCTTGCCGCGCTGGAAGCCAGGGAAGTGGAACCTGTCGGCGATACCCTTAGCGGCAGCCAGGTTGACCATCGCCTCATACATATCGCCAGAGCCGGCGAAACAGAATCTGACGTTCTTCGTTCTCTTCAGCACAAGGTCGGCAGCCTCGACGAAGTACTCAGGACCTTTCTGCATCGTGATACGTCCGAGGAACGTGACCACCTTCTCCTTTGAGTAATCTTTTCTCGGGATATCGAGGTACTCCTGTGGGAGCGGATAAACTGCGTTGTGCACGGCGAACACCTTTCTCGGGTCCTGGTGATACTCATTGATGACGGTGCGTCTGGTAAGCTCAGACACACACATGATACAGTCCGCATGGTCCATTCCGTTCTTCTCAATGGAATACACGGTAGGATTGACATGTCCACGTGAGCGGTCAAAATCCGTCGCGTGCACATGAATACACAACGGTTTGCCGCTTACCATCTTGGCGTGCACTCCAGCCGGATATGTCAGCCAGTCGTGCGCATGTATGATGTCGAACTGTTCCGACCTCGCCAGCACACCAGAGATGATTGAGAAGTTATTTATCTCCTCATGAAGGTTTGACGGATAGCCTCCCGCAAACTGCAGGCATCCGATGTCGTCAACACCCATATAGTTGAAGTCTGCGTAAATGTTATCGCGGAACCTGTAGTAGTCCTCCGCCGTGTGTCCAATCATACGACCCTTTATCGCGTCGTACTGCACGTCACGCCAGCACACAGGCACCTGACTCATATTGATTATCTTCAAGAACTTCTCTTCCTCGCCCGTTGGCCTTGGCAAGCAGAAAGTGATGTCGACGTCGGGCTGATCTTCTATCATACCCTTCGTTATACCATAAGACGCGACAGCGAGACCGCCATAAATCTTAGGAGGGAACTCCCAACCGAACATTAAGACTTTCATAGACTTCTTCCTCCTTGTGTTAATAATTATAATATTTGGCAAGTACCTTGTTCACTCTTAATATCGCTGCTACGTTCATGGCAAAAGAGATAGCCCCTCGTCCGTGATATGGCGGGTTACCGTCGAAGAACTCAGGTATAGACCCGATGCCGTGATAGAACATTTCCTCCTCGAGTCCGACGAAATGGCGGTCGACCCATGACAGTCCGCTGTGCTTATACACCTTCAGACATGTCTCGAGGTAGAAGCCTGACAGCCATGGCCACACCGTACCCTGATGGTAGGCAGAGTCACGCTGCAGCTGTCCACCCTCATATATAGGAGTATAGCCTCCGGACTTAGGCGACAGAGAGCGTATACCCTTAGGCGTGAGCAACTCCTTCGTACATATATCGAATATCTTCTTCTTCTCCTGAGTCGTCAGCGGCACATACTCGAGCGATGAGGCTATGAGCATGTTAGGACGCACGCTCCACGACGTGTAGTCCCTCTCCACGTAATCCAGCAGGTAGCCGTGATGGTTCAGGAACTTCTCCTTGAAGGCAACGCCCAGCACATCAGCCAACTGATTGCATGAGTCCGCCTCAGCCGTGTTACCCAAGGCTTTGAGAACGTCAGCGTTAAACTTCAGTGCGTTATACCAGAGAGCGTTGATCTCCACGATATATCCGGAACGCGGCACGACAGGCCTTCCGTTGACCTCAGAATTCATCCATGTCACAGGATGCGTCCTTCCGTCGACATAAAGTAAGCCATTATCCTCGAGAGTCAGGTCCGGATGCTTCTTGTTCTTGATGTAAGCCACGACATCATTAAGTAGAGCACCGTACTTTGCCACCATATCCTCGAAAGAGACAAGACGAGCGTACTGCTGCAGACACCATGTGGCCCACAGCAGGATATCAGGCTTGTCAAACTCATAAATATTGACTGAGATCGGTTTTCCGGTAATATAGTCCCTTATCGCTTTCTCCGCTGTCACCATCGCCTTCTCGAAGTAGTCCACCTCGTCGACGGCGAGCGTCAGTCCCGGAAGAGAAATGAACATATCACGCGCTCTGCACTTGAACCACGGATAGCCGGCGACGATATAATTCTCACCGTCCTTCTCGTAGTGAAACTGGTGCGCGGCACTTATAAGACATGACTGAAAATTAGAGCGAGGCACGTGCACCTCGTATTCCTTATCAAAGATAGACAACAACTCCTTAGAGTCCAGTTCATTCACACCTGCCGCAAATACAACACTCTCGCCTTTCTTTATCTCGAACTCGAAATATCCCGGCACGTACAAGTCCTCACTGTACTCATAGCCCAGCTCCTGCTCCTTGTAATACTCTATGCCTCTGTACCAGTTAGGCTCAAAGATATAGTCTGCCTTCTTGTTCAGCTGCATGTACAAATCAGGGTATCCCTTATACATACATGTCTTGATACCACAGTCGACATTCTCGTACTCTCTATTGGCAAGCGCATTCTCGTGCGTACACTCCTTCACGCTTCTGAAAGCCAGGAACGGCCTCAGTCTCAGAGTCGTGACAGAATGAGCGTCGAGCAAGGTGTACCTGATGAGGAACCTGTTCTCGAAATGCTGGAACACTCTCTCCTTCTTCAGTATGACTCCGCCGACACGGTAGATCGTCGTCGGCAACTTATCCCATACCCACTCACGTATGTACTTGTGACCGTTCGGGCTGTACACGTCACCGGCGTACTTATGCAGCCCAAGGTTAAACTGTGCCCCATGCTGAATCACCGTCTCGTCGAGAGACGACAAAAGCACATGGTTGTCATCATCAATCTCCGGCACCGGCACAACCAAAAGACCATGGTATTTGCGCGTGTTGCAATCAACGATTGAAGAGCAGGAATACGCACCAGACTTGTTCGTCCTAAGAATCTCCTTAGGAAGCGACTCCTGCAAATTCGTCATCTGGGCCTTATCGAATCGTAAATAACTCATAGTTGTATTTTAAGGTGTTGAACTTATAATCAATCATAACACACCACGTACCACCGTCTCCTGGAAGCGTGGTTTTATGGCGCATATAAAACGACCCAAAATTAATCATTATTTTCCATCAATAACAATCTAAAATCTTATTTTTTGGTAAAAAATTCACTTATCGTCATTTTAAACGAAAAATTCATGTTATACAACACATTTGAATCGTTTTTTTCTTGTTTGTTTTGTTCGTAAACCGTAACTTTGCAGAAAAGTACCGCGTTATTAGTCTTAGACCATTCATGCATTGACCTTGAGACAGACAGTGGCAGGGAGGTCACGTCACACGACCATGACTGACAGACTGAACGCAGAAATCACAAACAAAAAAAAATAGCAAATGAAAAAAGATTCGCAACACACGAATGACATCTTGGAATGTATGAGTTCACTATCCAACCAGCTGACGCGTGAGGAGAGAGAGGAGTTCATTGCGAATCTGACCATTCAGAAATACAAGAAGAACGAGACGATTTACAAAGAGGGAGACGTCCCGCAGATGCTGCTATGTCTGCTGACCGGCAAGGTCAAGATATACAAGGATGGTGTGGGCGGGAGGACACAGATTATGCAAGCCATAAGGCCATCCGGCATGTTCGGATACCGCGCTTACTTCGCCAACCAGAACTACATAACCGCCGCGGCGGCGTTCGAGAACTCTTCAATAGCCATGGTGCCTATGAGACTTGTGGAGAAATGGTGCGAGGAGAACGCCAGGCTAGCGTGCTTCTTCATGAGGAACATATCCGGCGAGCTGGGAACGGCACAAGAGAGAATCGTGAACCTGACACAGAAACATATCAGGGGAAGGCTTGCGGAGACACTGATCTTCCTACGCGATAACTTCGGGACGGAAGAGGACGGGCACACACTGTCCATCACCTTGTCACGCGAAGATCTGGCCAACCTCTCAAACATGACCACGTCCAACGCTATACGTACCCTGTCAGCCTTCGCCACAGAAAATGTCATACGCCTTGACGGACGCCGCATCATCATTGAGAACGAGGAAGACCTGAGACACATCAGCAAGATGGGATGACACGGCTGATGAGATGCTACCAGATTTCCTATCCGCCACGCTATTTTTTACTGTTCCAAACTCCACTTTTTCCGCTGATGTCTGTCAACAAATAAATGTCTTTTGAAATTATACCATAGCTTATTCTGGCTCTGAAAAGTTCAGGTTAGGACGCCGAAACTCTCAGGTTAGGATTCTGAAAAGTTCTGACCTGTTTGTAGACTATATCCTAACCTAAGAATTTCAAAAAAGAGACCCGAGATTTTTAAGTATCTTACTTTAAGACAATCAGCAAGTTAACCGATTTGTAACCCAAAAACATGCATAGGAAATTTGGTCACGCCCCAAATTGTCCGTTTTTCCACCCGTACACTTATGACTTCCGCAAAAGGTATGCCGAGCGCCCTGAACTAAGTACAAGGACTCAGCACCATATCGGAGAACACTCATTGCGCATAAGTGACACACGGCGTACCCACACACCATCATGAGACAGCGTCTCACGAGTGTTCAGCGTACTACGACACCATCAGACAGTAGGAATGATAAAGTCAATCTCCTCAGTAAGCACGCTGGCAGTAATCGGAGTCAACGGCTTACCCGTCAGCACTTTACTGTCAAAGCTGACAATGGCCTTGCCTATATCCTCAATAACTATCGTCTTGGTACGATAAGGATGCACATTCTTATAATTCAGGAAACGTCCCTTGCCGAGAAGCCAGAAGCCCTCGAAAATCTGCCACCACTTCGGTCGAGTGACCACAGACACGTCGAGTGCGCCATTATACGGCACTGCATTCGGCGTCTGTCCATAGCCGAGACAGTTACCCACACATACAGACATATACTCGCCCTGCTTCTTCTCCGTGTCAATCTTCAACGACATCTTGAAAGACTTACGTTCAAAGATCTGACTGATGAACACAGGAATAAAAGACAACCTTCTCGAGCCAATAAGTCGCATCGCCTCGTTAGTAGTCTTGACCAGACGGGCTCCCAAGCCAATATTAATACAATTGACGAAGTAGCGCACCTGCGGAATCGTGTCATCCATATAACGGCACACTCCGACGTCAATCTTCCTTGTCACCCTTTTGATGATGCTGTCCACCGAGTGTTTGTATGAGTCGACCTCCAGTCCCCAGAATCGGGCGAAGTCATTAGCTATGCCGTTAGGTATGACTCCAAGCGCAAATCCTTCCACCAGCACATCCTTATTCCTCATCACCGCGTTGATAGCGTCATTCATGGCCCTGTCACCTCCAACGATGACAATGGTCCTGTATCCATTCTGACAAAGCATTGAAGTCAAACGCTCGACAGAATCCTCTTCCTCCGACTGGATGAAGTCATACAACACGCCCGACAGCTCCATATACCTGCGTATAAGGAGCCAGCGCTTATGTGATCTGTACGAACCGGAGTGTGAGCTGTACACCACACCCCATCTGTTCTTATCTGTCATATCTTAATTATATCGACTATTACATTTCTCACCTCAGCCAGGTTCACGTCACATTATTCCACGCCAGCAACGCGCGCCCGGCTGTCCGCGTTCAAAGGGTGACGTCACGGCGTGTGCCGTCGAACGACATCCACATCTCCGCTACCTTGTCAATCCTCTCCTCCACAGGTATGTCACAACTGAGCCAGTGTATGGTGATGCCTCTGCGCTCCATGCCGCGGAACCATGTCATCTGCCTCTTGGCAAACTGGTGTATCGCTATCTCCAGTTGCGTAAACATTTCATCATAAGTCATCTTTCCCGTGACATACAAGGTGACGAACTTATACTCAAGACCGTAGTATATCAGGTCATCCGGTGACACTCCCGACTCGATTATCCCGCATATCTCTTCCACCATGCCCTCGTCGAGTCTCGCCCTAAGGCGTCGACTGATTTTCTCTCTTCTCAACTCCCTGTTTATGTCGAGTCCGATGACCAGGCTCTCCATCTCCGGGAAGTCACGTCCTTCGAGCGGATTCTTCTGATAGAAATCCTCAATTTCTATGGCGCGTATAGCGCGTTGAGCTGTATCCACGTCTGTCGTGTTATGCAGACGTTTATACCCTTCCAGAATCTTCGTCAGCTCATCGAGCGACTTACCGCTGAGAGACTCACGCAGCTCCGGGTTCTGAGGCACAGGGCTCAGACGGTAGCCTCGTAACACGCTCTCGAGATACAGCCCCGTTCCGCCGCACATGATAGGCACGGCTCCACGTGAGGTCACGTCCTGGTAGGCCGACAGGAAATCGCGCTGAAACTCATACACATTATACTTGTCACCGGCGTCGGCGATATCTATAAGGTGATATGGTATCTTCACTCCGTCGACGACATAGTCAGAGAGGTCCTTACCGGTCCCGATGTCCATGCCTCTGTACACCTGCCTGCTGTCAGCACTCAGAATCTCACCACCAAGCCTATACGCCAGACGTGTGGCGAAAGAAGTCTTGCCACACGCCGTTGGTCCCAAAATAGTCAAAAGCTTATTATACATATCATCCACAAGCCGACAACATTCCGCTTGGCAGATTAAATAGACAACTCATCGAGCACACGGATGAGTCCCTTGTTGATCTCCTTGTCTGAGCGGATGGCGTCTGTGAACGGCACATACACCACCTCATCATTACGTATACCAATCATCACATTACGCTGTCCGTCAAGGATAGCGTCGATGGCGCCGGCACCGAGTCTTGACGCGAGGATACGGTCACGGGCAGACGGTGAGCCTCCGCGCTGGAGATGTCCCAGGATACTAACGCGCACATCATACTGAGGGTACTCTTTCTTGACCCTGTCAGCATAGAACATGGCACCACACTTTGGGCTCTCACTCACAATGACAATACTTGAGTTCTTGCTCTTTCTGATGCCTCGTCCAATGAAATGCTCCAACTGGTCGGCATCAGTGCTGTCCTCAGGGATGATTGCAGCCTCAGCTCCACTGGCGATGGCACTGTTCTGAGCGAGGAAGCCTGCGTCACGTCCCATCACCTCCACAAAGAATATACGTTCGTGAGAGTTCGCCGTGTCACGTATCTTGTCGACACAGTCGACAATAGTGTTCAGCGTCGTGTCATATCCGATAGTGAGGTCCGTTCCGTACAAGTCATTGTCGATGGTACCAGGCAGTCCTATACAAGGAACGTCGAACATCTGCGCAAAGTCGCGCGCTCCGGTAAGTGAGCCGTTACCTCCGATGATAACCAGAGCGTCGATGCCTTCCTTCTTCAGTGTCTCATAAGCGAGCTGCTTGCCCTCAGGAGTCATGAAATCCTTTGAGCGCGCGCTCTTCAGTATCGTTCCTCCTCGAGCGATGATATTGCTCACGCTCTCAGTAGTGAACTCCTCTATATCATCGTGCATCAGTCCCTCATATCCACGGTAGATGCCCTTAACAGAAAAGCCTTTAGATATTGCGGTACGCGTGATGGCGCGTATTGCCGCGTTCATACCAGGAGAGTCACCTCCTGATGTCAATATTCCTATGCAATTAATCTTTGACATATCCCTATCTTTTATGTTATAATCTTTTTCCTTAAACTTATCTCGTATATAATAATAATGTGTCAGTGTGTCATCCAGAACACAAGAACGCCTACGCTCCACGCCACGATCACGCGCCAGGCGTAGTGACGCACGTACCAGCTGATGGACAGGTGCTCAATCTGAAGTACCGCCTGTCCTGCCAGTGTGCCGACAAACAGCAGACTTCCTCCCATGGCGCAACAATACGCCAGCATCTGCCAGTAGAAACCGTTCTGTGCGAACGCCGACGCCGAGTCAACCACGTCCACAGGAAACATGTTAAGTCCCATCATAACCACAGGAACATTATCCACCACACTTGACATAACACTCAGCAATGCGCCGTAAACATATATGTTGTGCACATGAGCCTCAAGCCACTCCGCACAATATCCCAATGCACCACACTCCTTGAGCACGCCGGCACCGAGAGCCACGCCGATGAAATACAGGATAATTCTCATTCCTATGAACTCGGTGTTACGCAGATAGTTACGCTGAACGAAAAGCGCTATTCCGTTACGTTTGAAATTAAATATGCCCTCCACAACCCAAAGGAGTGACAACACGCACAGGGCACCGAGGAACGGCGGCAGCTTAGTCAGGGAGTGGAAACTCGGTATGAACCACAAGCCGCCGATACCAATGAGGAGGAACACTATCTTTTGCCAGTTGGACAGGAACGACTCGCTCAAGTCATAGTTGGTGATTATCGACTTTGTCTCCACGTCGCCCTTTAGCATTGAGCTCAGAAGCACGTTGAAGGTCACAATGCTGGCCACGCAAGGTAAGAACATGCCGGCTGAGAACGCCGACGGGGTAATCACACCACGCACCCACAACACGAGGGACGTCATGTCACCTATGACCGTAAAGCAGCCGCCCAACAACGCAGACACGAGTATGGTGCAAGCGAAGATCTGACGCTGATAACGTGACTTCACTATCTTTCCCACCAGTCCCATCATCAGCACAACGGTGGTCAGGTTGTCCACATTAGCGGATATTACGAATGTGATGAAGGACAACAGCCAGAGGAAACGACGTGAGTTCCTCATCCTCATCCAACGTGTCAAGGCGTCGAACACACCATTGCTGCTCATCATCTCCAGTATGGTGTTGGTGGCGATGAGGAAGAGAATCACGGAGCAAGCCTCAGCGATATACGTGGACAGTATGTTGTTCGACACGAACTCCTTCACACTGGAAGTCGTTGACGCCGCACCATGGAGAAAAGACATATACTCATCCGGACGGACCAAGTGTATGAAGTCACCGGCATGAAACATATAAAGTATCCATACCAAGACTCCACTGAACATCGCCACAGCCGCCCTGTTTATCCTATTCACCTGTTCTGTTCCCATAAGTATGTATGAGAACATCAAAACGGCGACTATAATCAAAATCATTAATAACATATCTCTTCTCTTTGAATTCACACCTACTACACACAACCGGCAAAGGAGCCGGCCTTACGCATTACCGTCTCAACAGCGACTCTCTCACACGCTCCGTCCTGACATTTTCACAGACATTATCGCTTAAATCATGACAGTAAAGCCATACAAAGCATGTGAACGCTGCCACAAAGATATAAAAAACTTTTTTAACGTTATCTCCATCGTATCTAAATTTATGCGCACCAATGACATAAACACGGTAAGAGGGCACGAAAAAGAATAGGGAGCCGTCTGCGGCTCCCTATCATTCACACGCTCCTGTCAGTACAGGACACGTCAAGATATCATATTTCTGTCTTCTCATGTCAACGGCATTCCATACTTCCGGCTCACATTCACGAAGCCGCGGGTAAGCTCACCGTCACACGTCAAGACAGTCTTCGCGCTCGATTAGAACAACTTGTTTGGATAAACACCGTCAGCGACGAGCTTAGCGATTCTTGCCACTGTATCCTCACGGTCCGCGGCATATGTAACACCGAACCACTTAGACGTAGTGTCGAGAACCTCTACAGTAGCAGTACCGTCGTTGATGAGCTTGTTGACCATCAAAGGAATGAAGAACTCAGCCTTAAGATTCTCCATGTTCTTAGGGTCTGAGAGGAACTCCTTGAAGTACTCCTCAGAATACTGGAAGTAGTCTGGTGTGAATCCCCACATATTCATTGACACAGGAACATTCTCCTCAAGTGGAATCCACTCGCCCTTCTCGTCCTTGTAGCAGATCGCGTTACCCTTATCAGCCTGACGCATGATCTCAGTACGCTCTACGACGTCAGAGAGGTGACGGTTGTTATCGTAGACACACACACCACGTGCCACAGAACCATTCTCTGACAATGTGTTGCAGCAACGGAATCCCACCATTGCATACTTGTTCTTCGCACCTTCTGGGAGATCTGCGAGGAACTTACCTACCTGCATGAATGCGTCACGGCCGTAGAAATCGTCACAGTTGATGACTGCGAATGGCTCCTTGATGACATCCTTACCCATGAGAACGGCATGGTTAGTACCCCAAGGCTTAACACGGCCCTCTGGACACTTGAAGCCCTCAGGAAGAGCATCGATGCTCTGGAAGCACAGTTCGCAAGGCACCACGCCCTGGTACTTAGAGAGAATCTGAGTGCGGAACTGCTCCTCGAAGTCCTTACGAATGACCCAGACGATCTTGCCGAATCCGGCTTTAACAGCGTCATAGATAGAATAGTCCATTATTGTCTCACCGTTTGGGCCGAGACCATCCAACTGCTTGAGACCACCGTAACGGCTTCCCATTCCTGCAGCAAGGAGAAAAAGTGTTGGTTTCATAACTTTATTTGATGTTTTTTATTGTTATACTTATACAACTGACAAAGATAGGCATAAATGGCTAAACAAAATATAATTAAGTCATTTTTTTTGACTTTTGTCATTTTTACGGTCAATTAAGCCCCTTCATGGACAAGGCAAGCCTGTCTCGCTGTAAATCCACATTTAACACTCTAACCTGAACATGCTGGTGCAGCTGAACCTCACTGGCTGGGTCTTTGACGAAATGATCGGCCAGCTCACTGACATGTACCAATCCCTTGGTGTGAACACCCACGTCTACGAAACATCCGAAGTTTGTGACGTTGGTGATTATGCCTGGCAGTACCATACCCGGCTGCACGTCCTCGAGCGTCTGGACATCCTTAGAGAATGAGAACTCCTGAATCTGATGTCGTGGATCAAGACCTGGTTTGTCCAACTCCTGCATGATGTCAACGAGAGTAGGCAGTCCGACCTTGTCACTGACATAGTTTTTGATGTCTATACGTGAGCGAACTTCCTTGTCACGCAACAACGTTTCAATGGTGCATCCCTGGTTACGCGCCATCTTCTCCACGATGTCATAGCACTCCGGATGCACAGCACTATTGTCGAGCGGCTGCTTTCCTCCGCTGACACGCAAGAAGCCAGCCGCCTGCTCAAAGGCCTTCGGACCGAGCTTCGGCACCTTCAGCAATTCTTTCCTGCTTCCAAACGCTCCGTTCTTAGCTCTGTAATCCACGATATTCTGAGCTATGGCAGGGCCTAATCCGGAGATGTACGTCAACAGATGCTTTGACGCGGTATTAACATTCACTCCAACCTTATTAACACACATCACCACAGTCTGGTCAAGCGAGTGTTTCAGCGCTTTCTGATCAACGTCTTTCTGATACTGTCCGACACCTATGGAGTCCGGTTCTATCTTCACAAGTTCAGCCAGCGGGTCCATCAGTCGCCGGCCTATAGACACAGCACCTCGCACCGTGACATCATAGTCCGGAAACTCCTCACGAGCCACCTTCGACGCAGAATAGATTGACGCTCCGTCCTCACTGACCACGAAGACCTGCACCTCATGCGGCAACCCGAGACCTCTGACAAAGTCCTCTGTCTCACGGCTCGCAGTACCGTTTCCAATTGATATCGCCTCTATCTTATACTGGCGCACAAGACTCATTATCTTAGCAGCCGCACCTGTCTTGTCGTTCTTTGGCGGATGCGGGAATATCGCCTCATTATGTAAGAGGTTACCCTCCGCATCCAGGCACACAACCTTACATCCCGTTCTGAAACCAGGATCTATGGCAAGCACACGTTTCTGTCCAAGAGGTGCGGACATGAGCAGCTGCTCGAGATTCTTGACGAAGATACGTATAGCCTCTTCGTCAGCCAGTTCCTTGCTTGACTTGGCGAACTCCGTCTCGATACTCGGCTTTATCAGTCGCTTGAAAGAATCCTCCACGGCATCCCACACTATCTCCGCACTCTTACCGGAATTACGCAGGAACAGACGGTCCAACTTGTCCAGACAACGATCATCGTCACCTGAGATTGTCACACGTAACACTCCCTCTGACTCTCCCCTACGCATAGCCAAGAGGCGATGAGAGGCACACTTATTCAGGCGCTCCGAGAAGTCAAAGTAGTCGCGGAACTTCTGAGACTTCGCGACCCACTCATCATTATCTTCCTTCGGCTTGACAACCTTAGACGAAATGACCGCGTCACGACGGAAGTTCATCCTTACGACATTTCTGGCATCTTCATTCTCGCTGACCATCTCCGCAATGATATCCTTCGCTCCTTGTATCGCAGCCTCAACATTGTCAACCCCCTTATCGTCTGACACAAACTCCGCCGCCTTCTTCTCAACATCCGCGTTCGTATTCTGCATCATGAGGAACATCGCGAGAGGCTCCAGTCCTTTCTGACGCGCAGCCTCAGCCTTTGTCTTACGCTTAGGTTTATAGGGAAGATAAATATCCTCCAGAGCCGTCGAGTCCCACGTTGAGTCGATTCTTGCCCTCAACTCATCCGTCAGCTTTCCTTGTTCCTCTATGGTTTTAGTTATTGTCTCCTTACGTTTTTCAATCTCCTTTAGTTTCTCAAGGCTGTCGCTAATCGCTGCCACCTTCACCTCATCCAACGAGCCGGTAGACTCTTTTCGGTAACGGCTGATGAAAGGTATGGTACATCCTTCCTCCAACAGCTTCACAGTATTTGCGACATTCCGTTCATTTATCCCTAACGATTTAGAGATAAGGGAATAAAATATTGAATTCATATCATTTACCTATAATAGAAAGTTCTGTTAAAGCCATAATCCACGAAGATAACGCCTCTTCGCTGTTCTTCGCCCCAAGCGCCTTGATATAAGTGGCGGCGTCACATTTCACATCACTTCTCAGGCGCATGTCACAACTCGCTCCGTCAAGAATTACGCCGTCGTCTCCATCCGCGTCCACAAAACGGTCTTCCAATTCTCTCAACGCAGCCGTACCGGCTTTTTGATAATACTTATCCAGGAAACCCATCCTACTGCCCTTCAGAAACACATACGCCATCATAGCAGTGACCGAAGATTCGAAGTCATTGCCTGCGCTCACAGTATCATTAGGCAGTTGCTTCCACATAAAACACTCCGGGCTCTGTAGCTCGGCCATACGGCTGCAAAGACTTTGGAAGATATACACCAGTGAATCTATGACACCTTGTTCCTGAGAATAATATTTCGAAGACTTTGCCTCAAACACGTCGAGATAATCTATCAACGCCATGAGATACAGTCCCTCTGCTCGTCCCCACACACAGTCGCCACGTCCGTTTTTCGGATTCGCCCACACACTCACGGTGTCGGCATCCCACGCATGGTGCAAAAGATTACATCTTCCGCAGTATGTCCTGTTGTAGGCCAGACAGAGCTGATGCTCAACATCATCCATGCTCATGGCGCGTTTCTCACCCGACTCATACCACTGAGCATACTCAGCGTAAAACGGCGCATAATAGTAAAGACGGTCTATCCACACCTGTTCCTTACTTTCTGAGTCCGGCCAGAAACCGCCGTCCACGGTTCGTGGCTGACGCTCAATTTCTTTGCGCAGAGAGTCCATAGCCAGACGATACTTAGCTTTTCCGCTATAATCATTCACACGAAACAAGAGGCTTCCACACATCAGGTCAGTCAAGTCATTTAGACTATCCACTCGTCCCAGCACACGTCCTTCTTCACCTATCATCTTATCCATGTACGACTCAACAAAGTCATACACCATAGTCTTGTATCCGTCATCCTGAGTGTCCGCGAAGTCAAGAAAGGACTTCAGTTCCATAACATGTTGAGCGCCACAAAAGCGCGAACCGACAGTATTCTTTTCCTGCGAGACGCGCAGCCTACTCATCTCCGAGGATATCACCTGCCTTGCCTTACGTTCCGTCTTGTTTTGAGCGGACACGACACCAGAGAGAAAGAGCAGTGTCGTAATCATGCCAAGAAGCCACCTGTTACTCATATGCAATCAGTTTATTCTCATCATTTGGACAACAAATAATCCGCAAGCATCTTGGCGCACTTCTCTCCGTCCATGCCGGCCGACACGATACCTCCGGCGTAACCAGCTCCCTCGCCGGCTGGGAAAAGTCCACTGACTCGCACATGCTGTAATGTTTCTCTGTCTCTCAAGATTCTGACAGGAGCGCTCGTCCTCGTCTCCACACCTATGAGCACAGCGTCGTTGGTGAGGAAGCCATGACTTCGTTGTCCGAAATTCTTGAATCCCTGCTTCAGACGCTCAAAGATGAAGTCTGGCAACCAGAAATGCATTGGAGAGGATATCAAGCCTGGAGTATAAGAAGACTTAGGCAGGTCATAACTGCCCTTTCCGTTCACGAAGTGTGCCATGCGCTGCGCCGGCGCCGTCTGTCTCATATTACCTTGTATCCACGCCACCTGTTCCAGTCGTTCCTGAAACTCCATCATTGACAAAGCACCGCCGCGCTCATCCACTCCTGTCACAGGGGGTAGACCAGCCAACGACGGCTCCTGCAAATCCTCGACATGTAGTTCCACCACCATTCCACTGTTACTCCACGGAGAGTTTCTTTTCGAATTTGACATTCCATTGACCACAACCTGACGCTCACCGCTCGCCGCCGGCACCACAGTACCACCAGGGCACATACAAAACGAGTAGACACCACGTCCTGCCACCTGTGTGACGAAAGAATACTCCGCTGCAGGCAGATAGTCACCTCGTCCGGTTTTGCTGTGATACTGAATCTGATCTATCAGACGGCTCGGATGCTCAAGACGAACACCGACGGCTATATCCTTGGCCTCTATATCTATCGACTTGTCATAAAGATATCTATACACATCTCTCGCAGAATGACCAGTGGCGAGAATTACAGGTCCTTCCACTACATATTCCTTTCCGTCACTTCCCACGCACTCAACACCGGTCACACGAAGAGATCCGCCAAGGGAGTCTGACGACATCACGAAGGCCGTCATACGAGTCTCAAAACGCACCTCACCGCCACAACGTATTATCGTGTTACGCATCCCCTCTATGATTCCCGGCAGCTTATCCGTTCCGAGATGAGGATGGGCGTCAGACAAGATGGACACGCTCGCTCCGTGCTGACAGAAGACATTAAGAATTTTATCCACGTCACCTCGCTTCTTGCTACGAGTATACAGCTTTCCGTCCGAGAAGGCTCCGGCACCTCCCTCGCCAAAGGAATAGTTACTCTCCGGATTGACCTTATGCTCAGTACTTATCTTCGCTATATCCTTACGACGCTCATGAACAGACTTGCCACGCTCAAGGACAACAGGACGCACTCCTTCCTCTATCAGACGCAAAGCGGCAAACAGACCAGCCGGACCGGCACCGACCACCACAGCCTGCGGACAGCCATCGACACAGCGATACTCCGTACGCTGATACTCATCGTCAGCAGGCACCTCGTTTATGTAACACCTCACGGTCAAATTGACCATCACCGTCCTCTGCCTGGCGTCAACACTTCTTTTCAACACACGAAGCCCGCATAACGACTCCGAATCCACACCTTTCTCCTTCTCAAGATAAGACCTGACACCACTCTCACTCGCCGCTTGTTCCGGCAAAACTCTTATTTGGAATTCTTCAATCATAACATGTCATTTTCGATTCAAAGTTAGCAATTATTTTACAAAAAGAGATTATCTTTGTGGAAATAAACATTGACGATATGGAAAACTACATTGTTTCCGCGCGTAAGTACCGTCCGGTCAACTTCAGCTCTGTCATAGGACAGTCATCGCTGACCGTGACGCTCATGAACGCCATAAGGAACGGCAAACTGGCTCACGCCTATCTCTTTTGTGGCCCACGAGGTGTGGGAAAGACCACATGCGCCAGAATATTCGCTAAGACCATCAACTGTCTCTCTCCGAAAGAGAACGGAGACGCATGTAACGAGTGCGAGTCATGCAAAGCTTTCGACGAGCAGCGCTCATTCAACATATACGAGATTGACGCGGCCAGCAACAACGGAATAGACGAAATACGTGTTCTCATCGACCAAGTGAGGATACCGCCGCAGGTAGGGAAATACAAGGTATTCATCATCGATGAGGTACACATGCTGTCAACGGGAGCGTTCAATGCGTTTCTGAAGACATTGGAGGAACCACCGAGACACGCCATATTTATACTTGCCACGACGGAGAAGCATAAGCTACTCCCGACAATCATCAGCCGATGCCAGATCTACGACTTCAACAGAATGAAGGTGGACGACATCGTGGCGCACCTCGCCAACGTGGCAGCCAAGGAAGGCTACAAATGTGAGCCGGCAGCTCTCAACGTCATAGCTCAGAAGGCTGACGGCGGAATGCGTGACGCTCTCAGTATCTTCGACCAGGTAGCCAGTTTCTGCGAGGGTAACATTACATACCAGAGAACCATCGAGACCCTGAATGTTCTCGACTCCGACTATTTCTTCAAGTTCACAGACTATTTCCTCGACAACAAACTGACGGAGTGCATGCTGACACTCAACGAGATATTAGAGAAAGGATTCCAAGGGCAACATTTCATCAACGGACTGGCCTCTCACCTTCGTAACCTGCTGGTCAGCAAAGACCCGCAGACCGTGAAGCTCATAGAAGCCAGCGATGACATCAGGGCACGATATCAGCAACAGGCACAGAGATGCCAGCAGAAGTTCCTGTACACGGCAATCAAGATATGCTCGGACTGTGACCTGAGCTACAAAAACAGCAACAACAAGCGACTGCTTGTCGAACTGTCGCTGATACAGATAACACAGGCCGCGCAAGGGGAGGACGTGCCAGGCTCGGGGCATGGCCCCAGAAAGATACTTGCACCAATATTCGCGCAGATGAGGAAGTTGTCTACGGCCGATAACGCCGTTCCATCTGCCGACAAAGCACAGGCTTCAAGCGGAGCCGTGCCACAGACGACAACTGCCACAAACGAGACTAAGACGGAACACGTCAAGACAATGCCTCCAGACAATGACAGCACCAAAAACACGTCGACGGGAAGAGTGCTGAGGGGGCTGTCGTTCTTACACAGCAAGGCTGACAAGGAAGAGAAAAGCAATAATGGAAGCGGCATTTCGGATGTCAGCAGACCAGCCGCCGCCGCGACACACGCCACATATGAGGACCAGCCTTTCGACATCACACATCTCATGACCACCCTTCGCGAGTTCGCCTCTCAGCTTCCGCAGTCCGAGACCGCCATGGCAAAGAGAATTGACGCATTGGAGCCAATGATACTTGACGACAAGGTCACCTTTGAGGTCATCGCCGACAACCCTACCGTCGAGCAGCAACTCAACAAGTACGTGGCGGACATACAACAGTTCATACGACCTCGACTGCAAAACCACAAGGCAACGATGACGGTGAGACTACGAGAGCAAAACGACAGAAAGAAAGCATTCAACAAATACGAGCAGTTCGAGATGATGTGCCAACAGAACCCGATGCTGAACAAGATGAAGGACTTGCTGTACCTCGAGTTGGAGTAATCTTTTCCCACGTAACACAAAAGACAAATCACAATGAACATCTCCATCATACTTATTTCAGAGACGTCATTACAGATGGCGAGGACGATACGCGCCGAGCTGTCAGAGATATACGATGGACAGGATATAGACATCTACCACAAAGGAACGCTCGACGGATGTAAAAACGTCGACTCTCTCTCCGCACTAACTGAAAATCTCTTCGAGAAGAGTGACGCTATCATCTTCGTAGGCGCTTTGGGCATTTGCGTACGATATATATCTCCATTCGTAAACAACAAACATGACGACCCTGCCGTCGTGTGCGTTGACTCTACAGGATCTTTCGCCATCAGCGTGCTGAGCGGACACATCGGAGGAGCCAACGAGCTGACTCAGACCGTGTCCACCATCCTTGGAGCACAGCCTGTCATAACCACCCAAAGCGACAGAAACGGGCTTTGGGCTCTTGACACCTTGTCGAGCCGGTTCGGATGGACCATGGAACAAGGTAAGGGCAAGAGACTGGCTGCGCAAAGAATGAACAAAGCGATTAGCCTGTTCGTCAACAAACGTCCGACGGCATTAATCATGGACATCGAGGACGAGGGGACGAGACATATGGAGGAGACTTGTCCAGACCATGTCAAGATATTCAGGAGTCACGACGATTACCGGCTATATTGCCGCGGAAGAAAGTCCAACGCAGACAACAAGGTACCGATACCGTTTGAACTGCTATTGGCAGTGAGTCCGAGAAAGCTGCCGACACCTGACATACCACACATCCAATACTACCCTAAATGTCTTCATCTGGGTGTCGGATGTCAGAAACTCGCTCCCGTGGAGATTGCCGAGCAGCTCATCGGCGACATACACACTGCGGGGTATGCCACAGAATCAGTAGCGTCAATAGGCACGATTGAGCTGAAGAAAGACGAGCCGATGATAGCGGAGCTACACAGAAGGATGCCGTATGCCAGTCTCGACATCTACTCTGCGGAGGAACTCAACAAAGTGAAAATCCCGAACCCTTCAGAAAAGGTCTTCGAGACGACAGGGTGTTACGGAGTGGCGGAGGCTTCTGCGAAAATAGCGAACAAACACTCTTTCCTCGTCATCGAGAAACAAAAGGGAAAGATAAACATCGACGGAAAGATATCACACTATACGTTCGCACTCTCATGCGACGAGGGCACCAAGCGCAAGGGTCACATTGAGATTGTCGGAGCAGGTCCGGGCGACCCAGGTCTGATAAGTATACGGGGGAACAAATTCCTCGAGGAGGCCGACCTCATACTTTACGCAGGCAGTCTGGTGCCGAGAGAGATGACGTTTCGCGCCAAGCCGGGCGCCGTCATACGCTCATCCGCCTCGATGAGTCTTGAGGAGCAGTTCGAGCTGATGAAGAAATACTATGACAGGGGAGCGTCCGTGGTGCGTCTGCACACCGGAGACCCATGCATATACGGAGCCATACAAGAGCAGATGAATTTCTTCGACGAATATGGAATGGACTACCACATCACGCCAGGAATAAGCTCTTTCCTCGCCGCGGCGGCAGAGCTACGCTCACAGTTCACCATACCGGAGAAGGTGCAGACAATCATACTCACCCGAGGTGAGGGAAGAACGCCGATGCCAGAGAAAGAACAGCTTCACTTGCTGGCGAGGAGCCAGAGCACGATGTGCATCTTCCTGTCAGCCAACATAGCTCAAAAGGTACAAGACGAGCTGCTCGAGGGCGGATACCCACCTGAGACGCCTGTGGCATGTTGTCACAAACTGACCCAGAAAGAGCAGAAGATCTTCAGGGGTCAGCTCAAAGACCTTGCTGAAATCATCAAGACCAACAGGATAACACTGACCACGATGATTGTTGTCGGCGAAGCTATTGACAACAGAGAAGGCAAGAGCAAGCTCTACGACAATCATTTCACGCATCTCTTCAGACAAGGAAAAGACGCGGAGGAGTGACGGCACGTAGTCGCCATCAGACAATAAGAAAGCCGGGAAAGGATTGCGTATCCTTTCCCGGCTTTCTTATTGTTAACGTATGACGTCAAGCAAGCATCACTCGGCATGTCATCATCTCACGAGAGTCTTCTTTCCATCCTTAATGTATATGGTTGACTTCATCGGCTCACCATTCACGATGCGTCCGTCCAATGTGTATGCCTGACCAGATTCGCCAGCCACCTCAACATCAGTTACGGCGTTTGCCTCAGTAGACACCAGGCGCACGCGCACGTTAGCCGGCGTAAACTCATGCGCTGAGCTGACAGGCTGTATGTCAAGATACCATCGGTAAGTACCGAGGCCCGTGTCAGCGTCAGGCACCTTGCACAACAGACCGCCAGAACAAGCGTAGAAGCCGTTACCGAACATCATGTCACCTGACACGCCATCATACGTACCTGTTAGGACAAATGAGTAGTTGCCGTCAGACACTGAGAACGAGTTGCTCTCCGCCTTGCTGAGTGTGACATTTTCCAACTCAATAGTATATGTTCCCGTTGACTTCGGACGGATGAAATACGGTTTATTAGCCTCCGTACTGCCTTCCGTTATCTTCTCAATCTCCAGAATGGCGTCATCTCCGTCGCCACTCACTCCAGTCAGCTGAGCAATCTCAAAATCATCCTTGAAATCCTCGTAAGACAGAGAGAACGGAATGTAGAGAGATGTCCACTTTGTATGGTTGAAAGTACGGGTGTAGCTGACGTCCACACCAGTCTTGCTCTCCGACAGCATGTATTTCTCGCCGTCAGTGAAATCGAATGATGTCTCATCCTGAACCTCCTCACCTCCGTTTATGTCGACATGTATCAGTCCGTCGACCTCACGGATATTAGCTATAGTCTGATTCAGTGACGAGCCATAAGTCGTGGTATAGTCGGACATCTCCGTCACATTCTTAGAGCCCGGGTACAGGTCACCGAGCATATCCTCAGCCCACGAGTACCATTTCTCCGCCGTCGTGTTGTTGCTATAGTCAGCGAACGTGCCGTCGGCCGACACTATCTTATAATAGTAGTTAGGTGTCGTGTTCACCCTGTTGTTTGTCCATGCGTACGCATTATACACAATATGTGAGATGAGCAGGCCATGATTTTCTCCGAACTTATTATAGAAAGTCTTGGAAGGCCATCCGAGATACTTGTCAGCATTGATGTTCTGTCTGTTCTCTATAACGAAATACTCATTAGCGTTACTCTCGTTCACGATCTTATAACCCACGCCGTCAGTCTCAAGCGGGTTAATCACGAGAGAATATTTCTTTGCTGGATCGAGGGTAACCAGCGAACGCCATCCCATGAAGTCACGCTCATAAGCGGAATAGCCAATCGGATTATTAGCGTCATACTGGTAGCAACCAGAGTCCATGACATCCCAGTAACCTAATCCTGCGTTAGTGTAAGAGTAGTCATAGAAATCAGGCAATCCCAATGCGTGTGACAACTCGTGACACATCGTTCCTATACCATCTCCCACCTGACCTATCAACTCGCAAGTACAGCCGAAGCCTCCGAAAGAGACACTGCTCTCGTCCACAGTCACCGACACTGAGCTTGCATTCTCCTTAGGCCAGATCAAGTTAGAGTCATCCACACTCGTGTCATTCTGTCCCTGTCCGGCATAGATGAAGAAGATGAAGTCCACCCTACCGTCACTGTTATTGTCGAAGTCACTCCAGTCCACACCCATCTTAACTGCTGCGGAGCAAGACTCTGAATAGAACTGCTTAATGTTTACGTCCTTCGTGGTACCCTGGTCAGCACCATAATAAGAGTAAGCCTTAGACAGAGTGATTGGTCCAATGACAACGAACTCAGGTTTGAACTGTCCGTAGGACTGCTCATTAAAATACGCGCTTACGGAATTCGCTTCATCATTCAAGAAGCTATTATAGTAATCAACGATATCCTCTTCCGTGTCTCCCACTGAGAAACTCATATCGCTAAACTGTACAAGAACGACAGGCACCTTCGGTGTTCCCTCCGACGTCAACGGAGCATCTGAACGCTTACCCACCTTTTTCTTTCCATCCTGTACGCCCAAAGACATGCTACTGTAGTCAGTCACGTTCTCTATACGTCCTCGTTTTATCATGCCTGACTGAGCATAAGACGAAAGCCAGAAAACAGACAACAACGCACCGACACCGCATTTTCTCAAAAGACCACTTTTCTTTATTCCCATAAAAAATTAATATATAAGTTTCTTAGAAACAATGTTAGCTCAGCAAAAGTATTATTTAAATATGAAACGTCCAAAAAAATATGTTTGTTTTCTCCATCATATACACACATACGAAACCAAACAGGCTTCTTAGATATTTATTTCTCCATATATTTTAAACACCATGCTTACCATCTCAATTTTGATTTCCTTCGTAGGATTCTCTATTTGCCCTGAAGAATATTTCTTTAAATTCGTTCTGAATCTGTTTCTGCATAGTTTATGTGCCTAACGTATTCATGTCAGATAGTTGATAGAATACGGCTTTATATCTGTTTTTTCACAACCCATTTCGTAGGGGATGTTCTCATATTCTGTGAAAAATTGTTATAGACACATTATGTATTGCTACACAATTCTGCAAGACAAACAAACCTTTTCGTCAAATATTTCACCCAGAGAAACACAAAAGCTCACGATATACGGGGAGTTACACATAATCAGGCAATGTTATCTACTGGTTATTCCCCCATAAGATTTTCCCACAAAAAGCGTATCACCAGATTTCCTATCAACTCCCCCATTATCCAGTGTCCGAAACTCCTCTTTTTCCGTTGATATGTGATAACAAAAAAATGACTTCTGGAAATTTCCCGTGGCTTATTCAGCCTTTAAAAATCTCAGGTTAGGACGATAAAAAGTTCAGGTTAGGATTTTTAAATTCTCAGACCTTTATATAGGCTACAACCTAACCTGAGAATTTCAAAAAAGAGACAATAAGATTTTCAACGTCTTGCAATATCATTATCAGTCAGTTAACCTACCCCCCAAAAAAAAATAGGCATAGGAAATTTGGTGACACCCCGAATTGTCCTTTATCCCACCTGTCATATACCCGTGACTTCACGTAAGACATCGGCAAAAAAGAAAAGGCGTACTAGCATCACTGCCCGTACACCTCCAGAAATTTCAATCATGCTTTAGTAAAATCTTAGGATTATAACAAAGGTCATCAAGGGGTTATTGTTAGTCTCCAATATGACTATCATGATGCGAACATGATGCGTCACACTGGCACAGATTGACATTATTAAACATCATTCAAAAGTAATTCTTTCTGACACACGGACTCACAAAGCATACATGATAAGAGCCTGCTGCGCACCAACACAAATCTCGCCGCCATGCACAACATCGAATCCGTCTTCACACGCCATACCGTCACGGCACACCACCCTGTAGGCACCCTCAGGCACCTGCACAGTGCGTGACGCCTTATAAGGATTCAACACACAAACCACCTTACGCCAGCTGTCGCACACAGGATTGCCGTCGAGCGAGAACGCCACCACGTTGTCTGTCGTGTCGATGAATCGCAGACAACGACGTACCATATCAGCGTCACCGAGTCTGAACACCTTATGTTTCTTACGTATCTCAATCAGAGACTTATAATACATGAAAACATCAGGATGACGTCTTATGTTGGTCCAGTCGATAGCATTGACCTCATCAGGTGACTTGTAGCTGTTGTGCACGCCCTTCTTGTCACGAAGCGCCTCCTCGCCCGCATAGACGAAAGGCACGCCCTGCGAAATGAGCACCATGGTTTGCGCCAACTTATCCAGACGTATCAGCTCGTCCTCACCGATGTCAGGCATCGAAGTCCTCAGTCTGTCGACGAGGCACATATCATCATGGCAGCTGACATAACTGACGTGCTGGCTTGGTTGCTCACACCACACGCTGGTGCTATAGTTCACCTTTGACATATCCACCTGAGGATGCTCAACGCCTCCGACCAGTCCGAGGCGCAGGCTCATCACATGTCCGTCATTAGCGGCAAGCCACGCCGCCTTATGGTCATCGTTGAACGGTCCCCTGACCGCGTCGCGCATCTCATCGCCGAATGCCCCGATGCCACGCATCCTCGTCACAGCAGCTTTCATCGCCAGACGCTCCTGAGGCAATGCGCACTCACCGGCACTCCATCCTTCTCCGTACATCGTTACGGTCGGGTCGATACGGTCTATCTCTGCGCGAATGGCGTTCATCGTCTCGATGTCATGTACACCCATCAGGTCAAAACGGAATCCGTCGATATGATACTCCGTAATCCAATACTTGACACTCTCAATCATGAAACGTCTCATCAGCGCTTTCTCCGAAGCCGTCTCATTACCGCAGCCGGAGCCGTCAGAGTAAACCAGAGAAGACTGTGACACGTCATCGGACGAGCGCGCACGTTTCTTCCTGAAGTAATAGTCAGGGTATGTCAGTTGAAAATTGCTATGCTCAATATCCATACAGTGATTATACACCACGTCGAGTATGACACGTATGCCTGCTTTATGAAGAGCCTGCACCATCTGCTTGAATTCCCTGATACGTGTCAGAGGATTATTAGCGTCGGTGGAGTAACTGCCTTCCGGGACATTATAATTCTGCGGGTCATAGCCCCAGTTATACTGAGGCCGCTCCGGGTCCGCCTCGTCAACCGTCGCATAGTCATAAGACGGTAAGATCTGCACGGCGGTCACACCCAGCGTCTTAAGATAATGGAGCGCCTTCTCCTCGGTCAGAGTGAGGAACTTACCTTTCCTCTGGTAGCCTGACTGAGGATGTATGGAGAAGTCACGGTGATGCAGTTCGTACACCACCATGTCGACGGGTGTATTGAGTGTCGGCCGACGGTCCTCGTCCCATCCTTCCGGGTCGGTGTCTCTCATATCGACCACCACACCGCGTTTGCCATTGACGCCCACAGCCTTGGCGAAGGTGCCGGGACACTCGCCATGTCCTGTGTCGAAGGTATAGAACAAGCCTTCGAGGTCACCCTTCACAGTGGCTTCCCAAGAGTCATACCCGTTATCTTTCAGCTTAATCGTCTTATATGGACGCGCGTCGGCGGCTCCCTTGTACAAGCGAACCTTCACGGGCACCTTGCCAGAGGGGGCGTTAAGACGGAATGTAGTGGACGACTCAGAGTAGTCCACCTCGTTAAAAACATCCTGCGCTCTCATTTCCGACGATATCATTGTAACCAACAGTCCCAGCGCCGCAAATCTCAGTCTCCCGAGTATGTCGATTGCGGCATGACATGAGCCACGGCGGGACATCACACTCTCACGCATAGCACTCATCTTCCAGCGCCTTTTATCATACCCCTGATCTTCTCGTTGAATCCATCCGCCTTGAGCAGGTCCTCAAGACTGATATGCATACGATAGCGCCAATAATGCTTAGGATTGGCAGGTATGTTGATGCGCTCGGCAGACGCATCCGGAAGACGCAGATACTCGGAGCATGCCAGCCAGTCCTGTAACGTTATGATACACAATGCCGACGGACACTGCAGATGACGCATGACGATGTCGTCAGCGAGCCACTCCGGTAACGGATGAGGAGCGGCGTTGTCATAGCCAAGAACCGTATTGTAATAACACTGCGCTCTCTCCCAATCCTCATCCCACCACATTCTCAGTGTGGCGGAGTCATGACTGGATATCGTGCAAACACTCATCCACGGGTTTCTGTCCAGACAACCGAATCGTACGCTCGAGTCCTTAGGCATGGACTGCAACTCCAACGATAAGATTTTAAGCTGGTTGAGGACCCAAGGCACACAATCCGGCACCATGCCCAAATCCTCAGCGCACACCATCATGTCAGTGGCGTCGACGAGTCTCGGGAGTTTCTTCATTGCCTCCTCATACCAGAACTGGTTATTCCTATGATAATAATAATCGTTATACAGACGATTGAAGTTATCCTTGTCATGCTGCCACATCGTCTCGTACACAGGGTCGAGCTGAGCTGCGATACGCGGGTGGAACAGATTCGGGTTCCTATGGTCACGGACGAAAAGCACATTGCTGATGAGCGAATAGAGTCCGTCACGCAATGCCACGCTCTTCTCATCGTCATGCCCCTGGAAGAACGCCTCAACCTTACGCTGAGTGTCGAACTCAGGCTTCAACGTCCAAATATCATCATGAGAATGATTAAGGAACGTAGTCTTGACATACTTCTGATGTCCCGGGAAGAAACGGTCGATGACCCAGTCGGCTATGAACGGCTCCACCATAAAATCCTCCGGCAGCCACAAGCCGTAGCCGTGTATATCATCCATGCTCATGGCCAGAGCAGGTGAGAACTGTCCGAGAAGACCATGGACAGAGTGCAGAGGAATCTCCCATATACGAAAGAAGCCAAGCACATGGTCGATACGGTAGGCGTCGAAATATTTAGACATGTTACGGAATCGTCTTACCCACCACTGGCAGTCGTCCTGGAGCATCTCATCCCAGTTGTACGTCGGGAAGCCCCAGTTCTGTCCATTGGAAGAGAATGCGTCTGGCGGTGCACCAGCCTGTCCGTTCATGTTAAAGTAACGAGGCTCAGCCCACACATCACATCCGTAACGGCTGACACCAATAGGGATATCTCCCTTCAGCATCACGCCTTTCTCCGCCGCGTACTCATGAGCTGACCTCATCTGCCCATCAAGGATATACTGCATGAAGTAGATAAAGCGGACATCATCCGTAGGATAGGTCTCATGACTCACACAGAAGTCAGCATAAGGCGCAAGCCACTCTTTCTCCTTGTCCACGAACTTCAGAAACGTGTCGGACGCCACGGTGCGTTTGCCTGCCTGCGCATACAATTTCATAAGGAAGTCGATTTTGGCATTGTTCACAGCCTCGTAGTCGATCTGTGACAATGCGTTGAGCTTGACCTGAAGATCATCAAAATATTTCTGATCCTTAGCGTTGTTGAGCTTCGGCAACTGACGCAAGTCACAGTATTGTGGATGTAAGGCGAAAACACTTATGCACGAATAAGGGTATGAGTCCGTCCACGTATGAGTGGCTGTAGTGTCATTGACAGGCAGTATCTGCAGTATTTTCTGTCCCGTGAGCGCCACCCAGTCAATCATCATCTTCAAGTCACCGAAATCGCCTACTCCGAAGCTTCCCTTGGTTCGGAGTGAGAAAACAGGTATCGCACAACCAGCGATACGCATACCTTCTGTTAAATGTCTCATAAGTTCAATATATCACCTTAAAATTACACATTCAAAAACTTTATTACTATACTCTGATGTATGTCACACACATCAGCTTGTGAGCCCATGCTCACATTATTCCTTGATTGCGAGCACGCATCCGGCTCCGGCAATGAGAAACACGCCTGCCAGACCCAACATCATGACCTGACTACCATTGACGAGAGAGAGCAAGGCTCCTCCACAGAGAGCCGCCACAATCTGCGGCAGACATATTGTGCAGTTGAACAGTCCGAGATAGGTTCCCATCCTCGGATTTCCCTCAAGGGCATTAGTGAAAAACGTGAAAGGCAACGCCAACATGGCTGCCCAAGCACATCCGATGAGCAGATAGCTCAGCCACAAAACATACTGATTGTGTATCCACACAAGACTGATGAATCCGATGGCTCCGAATGTCAGACTGACGATATAGGCGAGCTTGTATGAGCTGAAACGTGGTATGACGGCAGCCCACAGCACTGAACCCACAGCCTGTACGGCGAACACCACGCCTACCCAGTTGGCTGCCACCTGGTACTCCGCCGAAGTGACGTCTGTGGTGTTCCAGCACGTGTCAGCTATGGCACCTGGAGTATACGTCCACATATACATGAAAGCCGCCCAACAGAAAAACTGAACGAGTCCGATAGACAGGAACGTGTATGCCACACTAGGTTTGTTACTGTGAGAGACGGACTCCGCGTCATTCTCCGTCACCGTGTCGTCAGCAGATGCCTGTTGATACTGACTGAACTCCTCCGGCGGCATCTCCTTGACGTTGGCAGTGGTATATAACACACAGCCAATGAGTATGGCGGCACCTATGTAGAAACTATATATCACAGAATTCGGCACCACACCTTCAGGAGCGACATTCTCGATTCCGAGGAAGGTGAAGATATACGGGAAGAGATATCCCACGAGCGAGCCGGCGTTGCAAAGAAAAGACTGAATGGAATACGCCAGTCCCTTCTGCTCCTCGTTGACCATGTCACCCACCATCATCTTGAACGGCTGCATGGCGATATTGATGCTCGTGTCGAGGAACATGAGTGAGAACAGCCCGAACAGCATGGTACCTGTCAAGCCCCAACATATCACCTGTGTCGTTATGCCCAGACTTCCGGCATTAGGAAGGAGAAGCATCACGGCGACAGCGACGACAGCTCCGATGAACAGATATGGTATACGACGACCGTAACGGCACCAGGTCTTGTCTGACAGCATACCTATCACTGGCTGAACTAACATTCCCATGAGTGGAGGTAAGATCCAGAAAAAGCTAAGCTGGTGCGGGTCGGCTCCCAACGTGGCGAAGATACGTGAGATATTAGCGCTCTGCAAAGCGTAGGCTATCTGAACTCCGAAAAAGCCGAATGAGATATTAAACAAGTTCGTGAATGACAAATCAGGTAATCGCTTCATTTCATTATAATAATTTCGTTATTTCTTTTCTTTCACTAACTCATTCATGGCATGACGATTTTCTTGCCACCTTTTATATATATACCATTGGAAGGCTCGCCGACAACTCGTCTGCCGCTGATGTCGTAAATGGCATTGTCGTCTGAGGTCTGAGTCTGAGGTGTGTTAACACCCACAGCTTCCGTCACGTCCTCAACGACATACTTACTCTGCAATGAGGACGTGGTGATGACATAATACTTATCCTCATTCACGTCCGTGACGTCGATGGTCTGTGGAGTTCCCGTACCTGTCGAGAAGACAAGGTTGACATAATAATCCTCATCTGTTATCGTGAAAGTCTGGGTGTACCAGGTATATCCGTTCCGGGTCACTGTCTCCGTCATAGTCATGCCAGGCCAGTTGCCGTTGATCTGAGTGTTAGAGGAATCCCACACATAGAAATTCATCTTGCTCCACGTGTTCTCGTTTCTCACATACACAGTGATGTCGTATGGAGTGAACTCGTCATCTATGTTCTGCTCAGCCTCCTCTTCCGTGATATCTTTCTCCAACTCCGTCCAAGCGTCAGCGAGGTTATCAGACACATAGTAGATGAAGTCATCGGCGCTGACCGCTTTCGTGTATCCCGACGGTGCGCTATATGACTCCGGAGTCTTACCGACCACACAGATGAGCGAGCCGTTGGAGCCTGTCGTCTCTACGGCGTAGTACAACTGGCTAGAAGCTTTCTGAGAGTAAGTGCTCTGGTTTGTTATGCCCACCAGCTTACGGGCGGATATCATTCTCTTTAGCGCTCCCTTACAGTTTTGCCAGTGTTTGAGGAACACACAAGGTGTTCCTGGCATAGCCAGCATGTATGCGTTAGCCGCGAGCGTGTCTCCTTTAATCGGGTCCTGCGAGTCGTTGGCTCTTTTCTCCGTGTCATGATTCTCGACAAAAGTCACGGCGTAACGTCTGTACGAGCTGTCGTAAATCAGAGGTCTGCCACCCGCGTCCGACGTATTATCCGCAAGCTTGGTCCAGTTGTTCTGGTTGATGGCGTCACGCACACGGTATCGGAACTGGAAGTCAAAAGCCGCACTTGTCGGTTCGTCAGACACCTTAGTGCCATCAATCCATTTCTTTATTGACGTGCTGCCGTCCCAATACTCACCCACAGAGAATGACGGCTTGGCTGTCGTGTTGTAATCCGCCGTGAACGACGCTGAGTAGCCTTTCACCATGTCATACCTGAAACCAGAATATCCCAGGTCATTAAGCAAGAAGTCAAGATAGGCCTTGACGATGGTATTAACGTTGTCTGACTTATGGTCGATGTCTCTCGCTCCGCTCCAGTCCTCTCCTGTATCGTTGTTTGACGACAGAGAGTATCCGTTCTTGTCCGCCCATGTCTTACATGAACCGCCATCATCATTGGCGCATATATCCGTTGACTGCAACTGATACTCTTTGCCGTTATAAGTCTCGAGAGGGAAATCCACCCACGACGCCAGTGTGGCATGGTGGTTAATCACGACATCGGCTATCGTACCGACACCTTTATCCTTGAATGTGCTTATCATACTTCTCAGAGCATCCTCAGTGCCGAAAGAAGAGAGATGGTTGAAATAGAACAGCGGCAGGTATCCCATATTATTGCTACCCGAGCAATATCCGGAGTTTGGTATCCAGATAAGGTCGAAATACTTAGACAACTCGTCCGCCTGTTTCTCAAGCTTTGTCCATTTACTGTCAGAGTAACTATCCCAATAGAACCCCTGAAGCATCACTCCGTCATAGTCTGACGGCCATCCCTGAGCCTTAGTATCGTTGACTGCAAAGGAGGTCATAAACATAAGTGCCGCTATAAAACGTCTGATCATAAGATATCTTTTTTATGTAATGAAGTCAACCTTTCAGTTGACCTCATTACAATTTAACACATTATACACCGTTGTCAAATCACTCCGCTGTGATGCTGAGTGTTCCCTGTCCGTCACAATTAGGCTTGAACCTGAACGTGTACGTTCCAGCCGCAATAGAAATGTTAGCACCCATCTGAGACGTCAAAGCATTCAGGTCGCCTCCCCATGACAGCGTCCAGTCGTGGTTAGCGCGAAGCTTAAACTCTCCGTCAGTCATAGTGTATGTTCCTTCCCATGCCATTGTCTCAGTGTTGAATGTCAAGTCATAGTCTGTACTCCAGCTTGAGTCACCATTAACAGCAGATCCGATGAGACTGACATGAGTGATAGCTGAAAGACTGTACGTCATTGTTGACATGTCAACAGAGAGCTGATAGAATCCGGAAGGAGAAGTGATCTGGATGTTTACTCCGTCAAGAGCGATAGAAGCGTCACCATCACCTGCTCCGTAAGACACATCCCAATTGTCCGCAGCTGTGAGCTTGAATCCCCATGTTGACGCATTGTCCGGCTGATAGATATAATAATATCCGACAAAGGCGTCACCACTCTTAGCCAATGGTGAGAATGTCCATCCATTCGCGTCACCGGCATAGAACATTGTCTCCGTATAAGACTGATAAGAGTATGTCCACGCTTTTGGATTGATGGTGAACTTGTACTTTCCGTCTTTCTGCACGTCGAAACAGAAGCTGAAGCCTGACGTAGGATCGAGGTTAAAGAATCCGGACGTAGCTTCGTCACCGTTCTTCTGCGCCCTGAACAAGCTGTTCCAATCCTGTGCGTCGACAGCGCTCTGAGGAGCGAAGCAGAACCACTCGCTACCGGCTGCCAGCTCAATGATACAAGAATAAGTGCCATCGCCATTGCTCTCCATCAGTGTAGGAGAAGCGAGGTTCCATGAGTTGTAACCACCGACATAATAGAAAGCCTCATCATTTGAGAACGCAGGCAAATTCATGTCCATGCTAGTCACGTTAACCTTCACTGAATTGTCAGTGAAAGCAAGCGGACTGGCCACACCATCAGCATTGACGATTACCGCTGACACATCGAATGTCACGTCGCGGGCAACAGACTCTAACGAATTATAATAGCTCTGGATGGCAGTCTGTAACTTATCAGCAGAAACCAACAATGTGTCACCATCAGTCTCACAATCCAGCTCCACATCTCCATTAAGTGTCACCTTAGTATATTTGATTGTAGATCCGTCTGTGATATTCTTAGCACTGACGAAACGAGCAAGTCTCACGTTCTCAACATCATCGAGAGCTACAAGAGTGTCGACAGGTGCGATAACACCATCACTTATACTGTCCTGAACAGCCTCCTGCTCCCATGTCTGCGGTGCCGCCCAGTCAGTATAGTCATCGCTACATGAACCAAGAATCATTGACGTGGCAATAATTCCCGCATATAAATATCTCTTTCTCATGATAATTCTAAAATTAAGATTTCTGTTTTTCATCTCTGCCCTCCGCACTCGCCAAAGCGTGTGCGAAAGACAGAGAAACTTAATCGATTATTTTAATGCACCTGTTCCCTTTGTGAAGTCAATAGCCACCTGCTGTCCTGCTGTAACCTGGAATGAGTAGTCCTCACCGACGTTCTCAGCCCAGTTGGCAGGGATGTCACAGTCACGGTAGTAAAGCGTGCCGTCAGACTTGATGGTGAACTCAGTCTTCCACCAGTCAATACCACAATCTACAGCGAGGCGAAGCTCACCGCTACCACCGAGCACTGGAGACACGCACGCATCAGCGGCGGAAGCACCCATCGTGAACATGTTACCCTCATCAAATGCCCATGCGGCATCCTGATTAGCCGCAGCAGATCCAAAGACGTAAATCTTAGCATTGTAGATGTTAACCTCATAAGTTATGGCGTTGTTAACCACCTTATTCTTAACCACTACAGTATACCAGCCAGACTCACCGTCCACCTTCATGTTTGAAGTATCTTCGCCACCAGCGTTCACCACGTTAGCGTCATTATTACCGAAGGTAACCTGACCGAAGCCCTTGTCGTTGCCCTTCCAACCTTCATCCGGATTAACCTTGAACTCATCACCGTTAGCGAAATAAACCACTCCATAAGAGAAGCCGTCCTGACTATAGGCGAAGTGCAGAGGAACGAACTTAGACCATGACTCAGAAGCTGCGAAGCTACCAACGAGATACATAGTAGAAGGCAAACTGATGTTCACTGTTGGAACATAGAACTGCACGTTCTTTATCTCCACAACATTTGATGTGGCCACACCCATGTTATCCTCACCGGTGAGATGACATCTCACTTTCACGAACAAAGACTTAGGAGTTGTCAGATCCATGTCACCCGCCAAGTCAAGCACCGTTGAGTTAACCTCACTGGCGTCCATCTGAATTCTTGCAGTAGTGTATGTTGTCGCCATATCAGCCCAATTAGTGCTGTCGAGACTCAGGCTGACAACATAAGTTGTAGCCGCGGTATATCCGTAGTCAGGCTGTGATGTGTAAATGACCAGATTGTCACTATTCTCCAAGTCCGTCACATTGTTCTGAGAGTTACCCGGGACATTGAGCACGAGACTTAGTCCGTTGGTGTTTAGCACCGGATTACTGTCACGGTCCTCACTACAAGATGTAGTGACGGACAATGTAGCGGCAGCAATCATCAATGAATAAAATATATTTTTCATGTCTGTTAATATTAAAAATTAGTAACCCTCATTCTGAGTCATATTTGGATTAGAAGCAATATCGCTATAAGGAATTGGATATACGTTGAAGTATGAGTTCACACCATTACCTGCGTATGAACCACCTTTCCAGTCCCAAAGATATTTACCTGATGTGAACACACCGAAACGCACAAGGTCACTACGACGACGTCCCTCGAAGTAGAACTCACGGCACCACTCATCGAGCACGTCAGTCTCAGTTATAGACTGAGTATATTCTGTAGCGTTAGCACGTTTACGCAGCACGTTGATATCACTTTTGGCAGACTCTGTGTCACCAAGTCTCAGGTTAGCCTCAGCGCGAGTCAGATAAGCCTCAGCCACACGTAAGAGAGGGATATCCGTGTCAGAGAAAGTCTGATCGCTAGGAGTACCGCCCGTAGCGTATACGTTGCTCCACTTCAGTATTCCAAATCCTGCGGTAAACTCAGTCTTGCTCTCTGTCTCATAAGTACGGGCCTTATCGACAAAGAAGAGCGCTCTGTCGTCACCTGCCATGCTTGCGAACTCGTGTGCGCTATACTCCTTATTAGAGAGGCTTGCTCCATTGTCAACAAAGTGGTCAATGAGCGCTTTTCTTGCTCTGTTACAAGTCCACTGTGAGCTTGGCAGTCCCTGGTCTGGAGTGCCAGAACCTGTCGTTGACGCAATAGTGTAGACAGAACCTCCATAAGAGCGTGAAGTCAATCCGTCACAACGTATCGGGAATATAATCTCCTGGCGAGCGTTAGAGTTCTCACCATTGTCGCCCATGAACAACTGCTCGTAGGCGCTATAACCATTGAGCGCAGCAGTGTTAAGCTTATAATTAGAGTTGATGACCTCCGTAGCATAGTCAGCCGCTTTTTGCCACTGAGCCGTACCTGTGTAAACCTTAGCGTTGAGGTACAGTCTTGCGAGAAGCATCTTAGCAGCCACCTTGTCAGCTCGTCCGTAATTATCATCATCACCCGCGAAGTCGAGCAACTGCTCTGCGGACTCAGAGTCAGTGATTGACTCCAGCTCAGCCACAATGATGTCGAACAGTTCCTGTCCAGCCTTCTCCACGGCGTAGCTTGTTGAGACGTCAGTCTTATATGGAGCTTTGCCATACAAGTCGAGCAGGTAGTAATTCATCAACGCGCGGATGAAACGTGACTCAGCTCGATACTGCAACACCTTAGAGTCGCTTGTGCCGCTTGTAGCGTTGAGGTAGTAATTACAAAGAGTGATATTATAAGCCAGACGGTAATAAGTCAACTCAGTGTAGCCATGGCTGGAGTTCCAAGAGATGTTTGTCAGCTCAGGAATACTTGCGTCCGTTTGCCATGTCCAAATACACTCGTCAGAACATAATTCCTGCGCCTCAAACACACGTCGGAACATTGAGGAGTTACCCTCGTCGAACTGACTCATGTCCGCTTCACCGCTACCACCCTTCTGTCCTGTCAGTACCATACTGGCATAACACTTAGCCAGCAGAGCCGTTTCATCCAGCTGAGTATCAGTCTGCGGGTCCGTGATACTCTGCTCTATCCAATCCGTACAAGAGGAAAGCTGCATTCCAATACAAGCTGCCACTGCGATTGGTGCTATATTCTTAAACATCTTGAGTTTCATGATAAAATTCATATTACGTATTCTATTTGTGAATTATTAGAAATTAAGTGTAAGACCGAACATGTAAGTCGTAGGTCTTGGGTAGAGACTCTTATCAACACCTGAGTTATTAGCAGAGAGCTCTGGGTCAAGTCCGTCGTACTTCGTGATGACAAAAGGATTCAGCACGAGGAAGTACACACGACCGTCAAGACCATGATAGCTCGCTGTCTCGAACAAACGGTTGAAAGAGTAACCGAGAGTAATGTTGTCACATCTCAAGAATGACGCATTACGTACGAAATAGTCACTTGCGTAATAATTCAACTTATCTCCCTGGAATCCGAGCTTGACAGCCTCACTTGTTGTGTTATTGAAGGCGCTGTTGCTATAGATACCAGTAGCAGACACGATTGCTTTGTTTGAAAGGAAGTCATAGTAGACGTAGTTGTTCAGGCTGGCTCTCAGAGTGAAGCTGAAATCCCAGTTCTTGTAGATGAACTTGTTAGTCATACCCATGAGCACGTCAGCATCAGCATGTTTGTAGACATATCTGTCGCTGTCAGTAATCTTACCGTCACCGTCTCTATCCACATACTGTCCCTCGATAGGTCTGCCATTCTCGTCATACACTTGCTGATAAACATAGAAAGAGTTAACGGCATAACCTTCTTTATTCACCATGACCTGATTATTGAGTCCGGCTGATGTGCTTTCACCAGTCAGAGCGTAGTCTGCGCCAGAACCGAGGTTCAGGTTAGTGATCTTATTGCTGTTGACAGCAATGTTATAGTTCACTGTCCAAGAGAAGTCTCTTGACACGATTGGATGAGCATTGATATTAAACTCGATACCCTTGTTGCGCAGGTCACCGATATTACCCAGCATATAGTTGCTGAGGTTGCCGGCTGGCTGTGACGCATAACCTATCAGGTCATCAGTCTTTCTGATGTAAGCGTCGATAGAACCATCGATACGCCCATTAAGGAACCCGAAGTCCAATCCCACGTTATAAGTAGTTGTGTTCTCCCATCCGAGGTCCTCATTCTTTGGCTCCGGACGGCTTGTAGTGTAAGTCTCATTACCGAGAGAGTACTGGGCGTACATGTCACCTCTGAGGTAGCGACTCTTAGTATAGTAGTAGACAGGTGAACCCTGCTGTCCTGTTATACCCCAACCGAGTCTGAGCTTAAGCTCTGAGAGCACCTCGTTATCACCGAACCATGACTCGTCATTAATCTTCCAAGCGAAAGCGGCAGAAGGGTTGAACGTGTTCTCCTTACCCTTAGCCATCATGCTTGATGACTCCAGACGCGCAGTGAAAGTGAAGAGATAACGGTCGTAGAGGTTGTAGTTGACACGAGCGAAACGAGAGAGGAGTGAAGACTCAAACAGTCTCTCAGTGTTAGCTCTGTAGATTGGAGACTGCCAGTCAGACAAGCTTGCAGAAGGATTGAGAGTTGTTCCGAGCCAGTTGCCGCCACCCTCTTCCCACTCTACTCTGTGGAAGTGCTGGTGCTCGAGACCTGCCATGATCTTGAAGTCATGAATCTCATTCCAGTTATGCGCATACTCCACGAAGAAGTTACCAAGAAGGTTATACTTATATGACTGCTCATAACCAGAGTATCCATAGTAGTTATTACTATAAGAGTAAGGGCTGATTGTTGTAGGGTTGTTACCCTCAGTATAGTTGCCGGACACACTGCCGTGGAGGCTCAAGTCCTCAAAGCCGTGAATCTTGTATACAGCCTCAATGCCGCCGATGAAGGCGTTAGACTTCGCTGTTCTGCTGTAGTTATTCAACAGAGCGACAGGGTTCTGAGGAGTATTAGTGTTAGTGACACCGGAATTCCAGTCTGTCAAGCTCTTAGTACCCGTAGTGTATAGATTCTGCCAATAACCGCCAGTTGTCTCATATGATGAGTCATAAACAGCCTGAGTAGGGTCTGCGAGATGTGCTGCAGAGAACACTCCATAGTCCACCCACTGGTTCTTTCCGTGCATGTACTTAGCGTTAACATTGAACGTGAGATGGTTATCGAAGAAAGAAGGGTTGATGTTGACAGATCCGGAGAAGCGCTCGAAAGAAGAGTTCTTCACGATACCCTGCTTGTTAGTATAACCGAAGCTCACACGGTAAGGCATATTTGGAAGCGCTCCCGCAATACCGATATGATGGTTTGTTGACACCGCATTTCTGTAAATGAGGTCCTGCCAGTCTGTATTCTCATCGCCGAGCTGTGAGTAAGCGGCAGCAGAGAGTGTACCCTTCTCCACGAGTGACTGTGCGTAACTACGGAACTCGTCACCAGACAACACCTCATAACGCTTACGTGACTTAGACACGCTCACGTCGCCAGAGTAAGTCACCTTTGGAGCTTTACCCTTCAAGCCTTTCTTAGTAGTGATGATGATGACACCGTTAGAGGCGCGGCTACCATATATAGCAGTGGCGCTGGCGTCCTTGAGGACAGTGAGAGTCTCAATATCACTTGGGTTAACCAGTGCGAACGGGTTACCGAGACCCTTGGCTCCGTCGTTATCCATAGGCAGACCATCGATGACGATGAGCGGGTCGTTTGACGCACTCAGGGATGCGCCTCCACGAATACGTATAGAAGAGTTAGCACCTGGATCACCACCATCAGATATTGTCGTCACACCAGGAATCTTACCCGTGAGCATGTCCTGCATGTTGGTGGTTATACCTTTCGTCATCTCATCCGGCTTGATAGCGATGACAGAACCTGTAAGGTCACTCTTCTTCACGCTACCATAACCGACTACCACGGTCTCATTGAGCAGTTTAGAGTCCTCCTTGAGGACGATATTAACTGATGAGGCAGCCTTAAACTCTTGGCTAATATAACCAATGAATTGGACGACCAAGGTCGTACCTTTCTCTGCCTTGAGTGTAAAGTTACCATTCATATCGGTAACAGTACCGGTACCAGTACCTTTCAGTCGAACCGAAGCACCGATAACGTCCTCACCCAGGTCGTCTTTCACGTGTCCCTTGACTACGATGTCTTGGGCTAACGCACTAACAGACACAAAGACTCCGACGAACAACGTCACAAAAAGTCTTAAGTTCAGTTTCTGTTTCATGTTTTTGGATTTAAAGGTTTATTAATTAGTTGATTAAGTTTATTATATCTCTATCGTAAGTATCACAACTGTCTCAGGCTGATGGCGAAGCCGCCACCGCTCGCGCTCTTTATTCTAAGAACGCTCTTGCTTGTCACCTTACGTTTAGTGATCGTGTAGCTTTGCGGGTTCTTATCCCAGCTGGCGTTCTTGCCGTCAGCGTAGATCGTTGCCTCATACTCCTTGCCAGGAGTCAGAAACTCGAGTCTGAACGTGCTGGTGTGTCCGTTCTCATCCACGGACGATCCGACGAACCAATTCTCAGAGTGCTTGTCCTTTCTTGCTATAGTGACATAATCACCCGGCTCTGCCTCAAGGTAGACGCTGCGTTGCCAGTCACAAGGGACGTCCTTGATGAACTGGAAGGCATCCTCATAAGCCATGTAATTCTCAATGACGTCGGCAGCCATCTGCAGAGGACTGTACATCACCAGGTAAAGACCGAGCTGACGCGCCAGAGTGCTGCGTACCTTACTGTTGTTTTCCGGACACAGCTTAGAGCAGTCCATCTCGAATATACCAGGTGTATAATCCATCGGTCCACCAATCTGACGTGTGAAAGGCAATATCGTCGTGTGGTCGACCGGGTTGCCGCCGAAGCTCTCATACTCAGTACCTCTCGCACTCTCATTACCGATGAGGTTAGGATAAGTGCGACATAGTCCTGTAGGTCTTGTCGCCTCGTGCGCATTCACCATAATGTGATGCTCAGCGGCCTTTTTGACACAATACAGATAATGGTTATTAAGTGTCTGGCTGTAATGATGCTCGCCGTAAGGAATGATATCTCCTACGTATCCGGACTTCACAGCGTCATATCCCCATTTCTTCATGAAGTCATAAGCCTTGTCCAGATGACGCTCATAGTTCTGTGTTGACGAACTTGTCTCATGATGCATAATCATCTTCACTCCTTTAGACGCCGCATACTCACTTATCTGCTTGACGTCAAAGTCCGGGTATGGAGAGACGAAATCGAACACATAATCCTTCTGGTGTCCGAACCAGTCCTCCCATCCTTCGTTCCATCCCTCAACAAGCACAGCATCAAAGCCGTTACGGGCGGCGAAGTCGATATAATCCTTCACATGCTTAGTGTTAGCACCGTGTCTCCCGTTTGGATTTGTCTTGGAATAGTCTGTCTCACCAAGTTTGACGGAGAACAGATCGTCGGTGTAAGCCCAAGAGCTCTTGCCCGTTATCATCTCCCACCATACACCCACGTACTTAGTAGGCTTAATCCAACTTGTGTCCTCAATCTTACATGGCTCGTTGAGGTTCAGGGTTATCCTGCTCGCCAGGATGTCCTTACCGTTTCTTCCCACAATCACCGTACGCCAAGGAGTGTCGTAAGGTGTCTGTACACGTCCCTTGCATCCCTGTGCGTCAGGTGTGAGGTGACTCACGAATGTCTTGCTCGCCTTGTCATACTCCAGGTGCATTGTCGGGAAATTCACACATGCCGCCTCATGAAGATTGATGTACAGTCCGTCGTCTGTCTTCATCTGTAATGATGTCTGCACTACAGACTCACCAGCGGGAGTCTGTGAAGAGTTCGGAGTCACCGCCTTGCTCATCAGCTCAGGAATCTGACTGAGACGACTTGTCTGCCACTCATACTCCTGTGTGTCGTAGTCACCGGCTATCCACCATGCCATATGGTCTGCCGTCATGGCGAACTGGCTCTTCTCCTCCTCGATGACGAAGTATGTCAGTTTCTTCTGTGACGGGAACTCGTAACGGAAGCCCAGTCCGTCGTCAAAAAGGCGGAATCGAATCCTTATGTTCCTTTCATTCATCGGTTGTGACAAGTCGACGAGCATCTCATTGTAATGATTGCGTATCTCTGACTCCTCACCCCATACCGGAGCCCAAGTCTCGTCACAGGAAGATGTGGTCACCGCAGTCACCTTGAAGCCGGTCATCATATCCGCCACCTGCTCTATCTTCTGTTTATCAGCGAAGCTCTTATACTCGAAGTCTGCGGCCTTATTCGCATTCTCCCTCACAAGCTGAAAACCGAGATGACTATCAGCCACAACCGTCTTGCCGTCCATACTCAGATTATATGTAGGACGTCCGTTGTCGTCAACCTTGAATCTCATGGTCAAAGTGCCATCGGGCGACGAGAGTGTCTGCGCTTTAGCCGTCAACGCCGCAACAGCTATCATGATAGAATAAATTAGTCTCATGTTAGTCGATTATTAGAATGTATCTGACGCAGTATCTGCTGAATATGCTCACGACACGTCCGCATCCACTTGGCGTCAACTCATAATTTCACAGTCATTGTTTAGCGAACTCAAGCACCATGACCTGACGCGGTGACAGTCTTAGGTTGCCGTCGAGTCTCACGCTCTTTCCGCTGATGACGTCGGACGCCTCACGCGCTGGAAGCACCTCGTCGTAAGTGGAGCATCTCACCTCAGTACTCTTATCAGTTCCGTTTATCATCACGGTGACCGTCTGTCCCTCATAGTATCTGGAGTAGACATATACACCGTCATGCACGGCGAAATGAGTCAGGTTACCATAAGCCACGGCCGCATTTCCCTTACGCCAGTTCAACAGACGCTTAGTGAAGTCGAAATACTTACGCTGCAACTCTGTCCTGCCACTATTCGTGAAAGCATTGTTGGCATCCTCGCTCCATCCGCCGGGGAAATCCTGACGCAGCGCTCCGTCGTTCACACTCTTATTCGCGTACATTCCGATCTCATCGCCATAATACAGCTGCGGTGTGCCGCGAAGAGTCAGCAACAGAGTAAGCGCCTGCATATAGCGGTTCAGGTTCTGAGCCTTGTCCTTATCTGGCTGGAACCTGTCGGTATCATGATTAGCCAGGAAAGTGAGCAAATGATTAGGGTCGGCATATATGATATCCTGAGAAAGGTATTCATAAAGACGCGCCATACCCATGTCCCAGTCATTGGTCTCCTCGTCAACCACACTGGTGAGAAGACTCATGAGCGGGAAGTCCATGACAGTCTTCAGTTGTGAGTTCTTCGGGTAAGCCAGCTTACTGTCTTTCTGCCAGTAGCTGACGCCTACATTATTGTTAATCCATGTCTCTCCCACCACGTTGAAACCTGGATACTGACACTCCAACGCCTCACACCAACGACGCATGAAGTCAAAGTCATTATAAGGATATGTGTCCTGACGGAATCCGTCCACACCGGCATACTCCACCCACCATATGCTTGCCTGAATGAGGTAGTCACAGACAAACTTGTTTCTCTGGTTGAAATCAGGCATAGTCTTTACGAACCAGCCATCAGTGGCGAGAGTGCGGTCTGTCTGAGATGAGTGTATGTCGTTCACGGCACCAGTCTTATAAGTGGTCTGTGTGAAACGACCGCGGAAATTGAACCAGTCGTCAGCCGGTCTGTCCTCAAACAGGAAGTTACGCAAACCACAATGATTAAAGACGATATCCTTGATTATCTTAATACCCTTGGCGTGAGACTGAGCCACGAAGTCTCTGTAATCATCGTTAGAGCCATATCTCTGGTCAATGCTATAGTAGTCAGTAATCGCATAACCATGATAAGACTGCTCATCCATGTTATTCTCCAGCAATGGAGTTGGCCAGATAGCGGTGATGCCCAGCTCACTCAGATAGTCAAGACGTTGTGTCATACCTGCAAGGTCACCTCCGTGTCGCGCCATGTCAACCGAGCGGTTCCAAGTGTCTTCCCTCATGCCCTTGTACATCTTGTCCTTGCTCGCTTTATCCTCACCGCAAGCGAAACGGTCAGGCATGAGCAGGTATAAGACGTCAGAAGAGTCGAAGGAGCCGAGTCTTCTGTTCTCACGGTTCTTCAGCTCATAAGGTATAGTGACGACAGTCTTCTTACCGTTGACCAAAGCTATGGTGAAGGTCTGAGCCTGCGCATTATTAATATCCACATATAATATGATGTAGTTTTTGTTAGGGAACTTACACACACTGTTAAGAACGACATTCTCTGCGTTCCTCAGCTCCACGTCACAGGTTCCCAAGCCTTTGCCATGTAACATAATCTGAAGCTCAGTATTTCTCATTCCTGTCCACCAACATAGAGGATGGACATGCTCCACCATCTTGTCAGCGGCATTGATGCCTAAAACAGAAAGCAAACTGAATAACATAGTTAAGGTAAATCTTGACATTTCTTTGTGGTTAGTTACGTTCATAATATTTCCTTCCGATGATGCGTTTTCATGTCACGGATTATGTCACGATGTGAGTCCGTTGGAAAGAATAACGATTGCAAATTTATATTTATTAATCACACAAAAAAGGTTCTAAAATTAAAATATAAAAAAATATAAATGTTATTTTCTTATTATTCAGTAGCATAAAGATTCAGTGCATACTAAAAATATAAATCTGATATATACTGCCAGCTATACTTTTTATACTAAAAACTATGCAAAAATCACATCATTGACGCTTTTCTTAAAGGACGAAGACGAAGAAAATGGGATTAGAATATAGGCATACAGCTCATATGCAGACCGAATTAGCTTCAAAGCATGACAAACAAAATCTTTTTGATAGATTAAGCAAGATTCAGCTAAAATCCGGCGGTTGGTAAAAAGGGCAGCCACATTGCAGCGGCTGCCCTTTATTGATACGTTTCAAAGAACCGCGTCTCCGCCGTTTGCATGGTGTTTGGCGGAGAATGCGGAACTAAGGCAGTACGGATTCTGTTATCCCGTTGGGATTCACGTAAACTCTTTTGTCAACGTTATAATATTCAAGATCATTCTTAATCTAGCAAACAACTTCTCGTCCCTTAAACTTCAGAATCATCCGAGTAGGTATTTCTGTAGTATCAGGATATTTCACAAGATAACAGTAACGGGTTAAATCCCAATCATGATTTGCGTTATACATAATCGAGTCTAAAGTCATGTCTGTTGCACAATACCAACTAACCGATCCAATGTATAATTCATATTTTCTATAAACCGTCGGATCCAGCATGTCAAACAAACTGTCAACTCTCCTGCCCGATGATGTCTCGACAGAATAACTTACAATAGGATCGGCACACCCTTTCAAATATGACCTGATATCCTTTAAGAACGCCGTGGAATAACTATGCGGATGAATATGGAAATCAATCTTATACACCTTACATGAATCAAAATCCTCATCATCGATTATTACCCGCTGAAAACTGACGGAATCAATAATGTAATCATCCGCAGTAGTACTATGTAAACCTATATACATAATAACACAGAATGTCACAAAGACAATCATCACAGTCAAACATCCATATTTTATTATCTTCTTACAGCCCATATTTTGTAAAAATTAGGATTTGAATAATCGGATTTTTTAGCCCACACATCACGACGATGTCCAAGTAATATTTTTTTACCAGTTTTACCCGTTGACGGAATTAAATAGTCGACAGAATGTATACGAAAAAGTTGCACATATCACGGTTTTTTACTAACTTAGAATCGTCAAGCTTTAAGCTTATATAATCTTGTTATGTGCAACTTGTACACAAAGTTCGTTAGTTTTCTGGAGATATGCTGGAAATTCTCCAATGGTTTGGTCACAGATGCTGGAAATTTTCATCGTCCAGGTCCTGTCCCTCGTTTCTCTGACTTGGAAATAATCGCCTTGAGCATGGCAGCCGAGTCCGAAGGAATAGACAGTGAGAACTGGCTGTTTGAGGCAAAACTGAAAGAGTGCCGTTCTTCGATTCCCCACCTCATATCACGCCGTCAGTTTAATGACCGCCGCAAGAAGGTGGGCAGTCTTCAGGAGCAGATACGCAGTCGTATGGCAATGGAGATGGATGGAGGTGAGGACTACTTCTGTATAGACTCCAAACCAATAGAAGTGTGCCGCGTAGCTCGTGGAAAACGCTGCAAGATGGGAAAAACTGGGACATTCGAGAATGCGCCAGATTTTGGATATTGTGCCTCACAAGGAATACACTTCTATGGCTACAAGCTTCATGTACTCTGTGGATTGAGTGGTGTCATTCACTCCTACGACCTTTCCAAGGCAAGCGTACACGATATCAACTACATCAAGGATATCAAGCATACCTATCATGACTGTAGCATATCGGTGACAAAGGCTATATTGGTGCTGAAGTGCAGCTTGACCTCTTCGAGACGGCAAACATCAGACTTGAATGTCCGTACAGACTAAACCAGAATGACTGGAAGCCAACCTTTATACCGTTCGCTAAGGCAAGAAAGAGGGTGGAGACGTTGTTTTCACAACTTTCAGACCAGTTCCTCGTCATCAGAAACTATGCGATAAAAACTTGCGGTCTGTTTGCCAGAATCATTGGCAAAGTTAGTGCGCTGACTGCATTACAATATATCAACTACATTAACAACAAGCCCATAGACAGGATTAAGTACGCACTAATTTAATTCCGCCAACGGGTAAGAAATTGTATCGTCATCTATATATTAATTCTTTTACAGGATTCACAAAAACTTCAATCAATTTCCTATCATCAATAACTATTTGCCCCAAACCATCCATGCGTTGAATCATTTTTATTTTCTTTTTATATGTAGTCGTCCCTTGAAAACTATTTAATTATTTAACAATCAACAAAATAATAGTTCAGAAATTTGTATATGTCTACAAAATTTTGTATCTTGTGCACATAAAATCTTGCAATTCAGTTATGTATAAATCTTCTGGTAAC
>CALCEL010000021.1 GCA_937900485.1 uncultured Prevotellaceae bacterium | reverse complement strand
AGGATTTTGAAATTCTCAGACCTGCGTATAGACTATATCCTAACCTGAGAATTTTTAAAAAGAGACACAAGGTTTTTTATACCTTGCAATAAGATTATCAATAAGTTAACCCAATTTGGGCAAAAAAAACAGGCATAGGAAATTTCGTCACAGAGTAAATTGTCCTTTATTCCACCATTTACTGTGTGACATTTCCTCGAGAGAGTCTTACTATTCCAAAGCGAATCAGCATCTTCGCATCAACAGTCTCCCACACACCTCCTAACTATGCGTATCACAGCGGGCCATAGTCTTTACGGGGACGCAAGAATAAAAACGCCGTGAGGGAAGTAATACGGTTGACAGAACTGTGGTGACAGTGCGCCGGATGCTACCGGAAATCAGTATAAGGAGCACGTTGAGAGGATGAAGAATGTATGTCGGGGATGTGTCGGTGAAGAGCAGGCTGTGGACGAAGTGTCGTGTGATGTTCATGTCGCGAAAAAAAGAGGATAAGAAATCACTTCTTATCCTCTCCTAAAAATGAAATTAAAAAAGATTACGTTGTTGTTTTCACCAATTCACTATCACATATCCTATAAATACCCCGCTAATCAGAATTTATAATCAATACCGATGCCGACGACATGGTTTGTTCGTGAAAAAGTATCTGTTCCTGGATATCCTGTACTGAAGTAACTATCATATTCTTTTGTGTAGTCGCTGTACAATGTCACGAAATAACCCGCGTTAAGACGAATCTTATCAGTGATGTTCCATGCGCCACCCAGACCTACACTATAACTATCGCAAGCGAAAGAGGTATGCTGCTCATACTCATCAGACAGTCCATAGTCTGTTCTCTGGCCTCCGCAGCTGACCGTGAACTTGTCATTTATGTCATACTCCACACCAAGCAGGAACTCATTTGTTCCTCCGGTCAGAGTCTTCTGTCTGTCACCAGCCATCTTCGCGTTCTTGTCGTCGAAGAAATGATACTCAGCGGTAGCACGGAGACTTGGAGTGAACTCATAGCCGAACGCCACAGAGAGGAGAGCCGGCATGTCATAACGCACATGGTTGCCGTCCCGATATGGTGCTGTCAGATCCGATGGCAGTTGCTCAGAGAGTCTCTTGGTATCGTTCTCAGTGTCAATCTTAGTACGGAACTCATAGCGAGCGGCAAGAGTCACCGGTCCCTGATGATAGTCGACGCTGACGATCGGAGCGAATCCCCATCCTCGCTGTGTGCAGTCAAGACCGAGGTCAACCAATGTTGTTCCGCCTGCGGAAGCAGTGACATAAGCGCGGCTATAACCGTCGTAGTAGTTAGCTCTGACACCGACAGCACCGGCAAGATAATCCGTGAACTTATAAGTAAAATTGACCTGTGCTCCATAGATATACTGCTTTCCCTTCACTTCTGAGTCTATAGTATACATATCAGGAGTGATGATAGGGTCGGCGTTCTGGGCGTAATTCTGCAAAGAGCTCTTGAATATACTACCCATGACAAGGGCGTTGAACATAGGGATGCCGTCCTCATACTTCACGAATCCGCCACTTCCGACGATGCCGACCATTGCGGACACAGCCCATTTGTCCTTCTTGTAAGAGGCAAACAGAGCCGGCACGACAGGTACTGACGCCTTACCCTCGAACGTGGTATTGTTGAATCCCTGATACCCGTCATAAACGCCATTGTACTGCAAATAATTCGGAATCGTTGTCTCTATGTCACGATTCTGCCATGGCTTCTGGAAATTCAGAGAGAGCTGAAAACCATCATGTCCCCAAGCCAGTCCGGCAGGATTGCTATATGCCGCGTCAATATCAAAAGTAGCGCCGCGAGCCATCATTCGGTCAAAGGCGATATGATAATTGGTATTCGTCATGAGTCCTCCGGCTTTTGCCACTACACCGCTCATTGCCATGAGAGATGCGACAATTAAAGTTTTTTTCATATTATGGTTCCTTTGTTTATTCTCCGCAAAGGTATTTTGAAAAAAAAATTAATCATAAAAAAACATAACATTTCTTAGGAAAGAAGAACGCATTGGTTAATTTTGTCCTATTGCATTAATTATATAGTCCTAAGACATTCATAGGTAAGACCGACTTTATCACTTCATTTTTGTCCTATACTCCTGAGGGGTCATGCCCACCTTTTTCCGGAACAGTCGGATGAAATATGACGCGTCGGTATAGCCAAGAGCGCTTGCGATGTCACGCACGGGGATATCATCGGTCACCAACAGGAGTTGAGCCTTCTCAATCTTTTTGAGCATGACGTATTGCAGAGGAGCATATCCAAGGAATTTCTTAAACTGCCTTATAAGATAAGGTTTGGTCAGGCAGGCGATGTCAGCCAATGAGTCGACAGAGATTTCCTCCTCCAGATGTGTATTGATGTACTTGAGCACTTTCTGTAGCCTCACATCCCCCGTCCATACCTTAGGTCTGGCATTCGTCATAAATTTGGAGAACACGATATATACCATGCCTCTCAATTGGGATCGCTGATAAAGGTGCATCTTTCTGTAGCGTTTAACAAAAATGGCGAAAGACTCATGATTATCATAGCCTTGCGGATCGGAATGTGGCAGCTGCAGAGCCAACTCGGGATAGCTGCGGCAGAAGAACCGGAAAAGGAAAAGAGCGTCATCCTCAACCGGCACCTCAATCGGGAAATCGTACATATCGAACAGGTCGACATTGCTTTTCAGCTCCTCGTAGACGAACAGGTAGTACAGGCCAGAGCCCGGGTCACAGACGTAGCTATGTGTCACGAAGGCGGGAACAAGATACAGGTGGCCAGGGGTCACCTCATACTTTCCGGACGGAAGTGTAATCCATCCATGTCCCTTCTCGACATAGTAGATCCGCGCGAATGGCGATGACAAGCCATTCACTGTCCAAGTACGATGTGACTCCACATAGCCGAGGTTGAGCACCAGCAAGTCGAGAATGTCAAGTTGTGTATCCATAAAAAATATCCTTATCTCATGCAAACGCAAAGATAAGGATATTTTTTTCATAAAAAAGTCTGTGCGACAATTTTGTGCTACTTCTCACTAAACATGTCACACGCTCGCACTTCAGTCGTCAGCGTATGAAGAGCAGCTCGCGATACTTAGGCAATGGCCACGCCTCATCATCAACGATGGTCTCGAGCTTATCAACATGATAACGTATTGACTCAAGCAGAGGAGCGACAGTGTCATGGTAGGCCATGGCTTTCTCACGCTCAGACTCGATTCTGTTTGCCACTTTTCTCGCCTCAATCATCTTGTGGACATTCTCAATGATGAATGACTCATGGTCTGATATTCTCTCAATGAGGATAAGATTCTCCTTCGAGATCTTGTCCGCCTTCTCCTTAGGGAATATACTGATAACCTTGCTCACATTGTCTATCAGCATTGACTGATATTTTGTGACGACAGGAATGATATGGTTAAGACAGAGGTCACCAAAGATTCTTGACTCAATCTGTATTTTCTTAGTGTATGTCTCCCACTTAATCTCGTTACGAGCCGCCAACTCTTTTCGTGTCATCACATTCATGGACTCGAACATTTTGACAGACTCCTCGTCAAGGTAGCGGTCAAAAATTGAAGGAGCACAAGTGTCACAATCTAAGCCACGTCGCGCAGCTTCCTGTTTCCACTCCTCGCCATAGCCATTACCATTAAAGATAATAGGCTTAACATATTTGATATCCTCGCGTACGATCTTAAGTATCGCAGTATTCTTAGACTCACCCTTGTCGATGAGAGCGTCAACACGCTGCTTGAATGAGGTGAGGGCCTCAGCCACGGCAGTGTTAAGTGTCAGCATTGCCGATGCACAGTTGGCCTCTGAGCCTACGGCACGAAACTCGAAACGGTTTCCGGTGAAGGCAAAAGGAGACGTTCTGTTTCTATCAGTATTGTCAATCAGCAGCTCCGGAAGAGAAGGCAGATTAAGCTGGTAAGACGTCTTGCCGGACATGGTGAAAGCATTATCGTCACAATTCTCCACATGCTCGAGAAGGTCGGTCACGGTTCTTCCGAGGAAAGAAGATATAATGGCAGGAGGAGCCTCGTGCGCTCCAAGACGATGTGAGTTAGTGGCGCTCATGATTGACGCTTTTAACAATCCGTTATGGTCATACACACCTTTGAGTGTCTCGACGGTAAACACCACGAAACGTAAGTTATCCTCTGGAGTCTTTCCTGGCGCATGTAACAAGACACCGGTATTAGTAGCCAAAGACCAGTTATTATGTTTACCTGAGCCGTTGATTCCCTTAAACGGTTTCTCATGCAGGAGGCAACGGAAGCCGTGTTTTCTCGCCACACGTTTCATGATTGACATCATGAGCATGTTATGGTCGACGGCCAGGTTTGTCTCCTCAAAAATCGGTGCGAGCTCAAACTGATTCGGAGCCACCTCATTATGACGTGTCTTGCAAGGAATACCAAGCTCCAACGCCTGTATCTCTATATCACGCATATAGTTCTCCACACGCTCAGGGATAGAACCGAAATAGTGGTCATCCATCTGCTGGTTCTTGGCAGAGTCATGTCCCATAAGGGTTCTTCCTGTCATTATCAAGTCTGGTCTGGCAAGATAAAGTGACTCGTCAACAAGAAAGTACTCTTGTTCCCATCCCAAGTTAGATATCACCTTGGTCACGTCAGGGTTGAAGTACTGCGCCACAGCCGTAGCGGCCTTGTCCACTGCGTACAACGCTTTCTTCAAAGGCACTTTATAGTCAAGGGCCTCACCTGTGTATGAGATGAAGATTGTTGGTATCATGAGTGTGTCACCAATGACAAATACCGGTGACGTCGGATCCCAAGCCGAATAGCCTCGCGCCTCGAACGTGGAGCGTATACCACCATTAGGGAACGAGGATGCGTCTGGCTCTTGCTGCACTAAGAGCTTTCCCTCAAACTCCTCTACCATACCGCCCTTCCAATCGTGCTCGACAAAGCCATCATGTTTCTCAGCAGTACCTTCAGTCAATGGCTGAAACCAATGAGTGTAATGAGTGACACCCAATTCCATCGCCCATTTCTTGATTCCCTCAGCTACCTCATCCGCTATAGTACGATCAAACACAGCTCCATTCTCAATAACGTCACGCATCTTCCTATATACTTTGGCAGGAAGGTACTTGTACATCTTCTGTTTGTCGAACACGTACTTAGAGAAGTACTCAGACGGACGCTCTGCGGGAACTTTAACCTCAACAGGTTGACGCTTGAAAGCCTCACTGACAACCTGAAATCTTAGTTTTTCAGCCATTTTCTTATTTATATTTGTTCAATTTTTACCTTACTACTTATCTGATAGAATTGCTCGCAAAAAGCTAACACGGCTTCATGCAATCATATTGAGTTACAAACACAAATGAGGAATGTGACCGAAGTCACGTTCCTCATTTTGTTTGTCACAATATCTCACATATCTCATAAACGTAATAACATTTACTTAAGAATATTATACAACAGACTGGCGATTGATATCAAGATGCTAGTCGTAGAGAACCACAATGAGGTCTCTGAACCCACTCCGGAGTTTTTCGACTTCGTCTTGTTAGGAGTAACATACAAGATATCATTCTGCTGCAGTTGATAATAAGGAGAGTTGATGATGTTAGCATCATTGAGATTAAGCTCAACAATAGACTTCTCACCAACAGCGTTTTCCCTTATCAGCTTCACATTATCACGTCTTCCATATATGGTAAGGTCCCGCGCAAGGGCAAGTGCCTCAAACACATTCACCTTACCCGTTGAAACAACGTACTGTCCAGGACCAGTCACCTCACCTAACACTGATATTTTGAAACTTGAGAACGTAACAAGGACGATAGGCTTCTCAAGCACATATTGTGGGTAAATCTTATCAACAAGATAATCCTGCAGCTCATTGCGTGTCATGCCGGCAACCTTTATCTTTCCAAGAATAGGAAAGTCTATACATCCATCATTCTCGACCAGATACTGAAGAAGAGTATTCTGAGTTGACAGAGACATGGTTCCTGTTGACGACGTGGTACCCTTTGACGAAACCGTCATGTTAAACATTCTAACAGCCTCTGGGTCATTCGGGAGGTTGACAGTAATAGTGAGATAGTCTTTCGGCATAATCTTCGTATCATATAATCCTGTCGCTGACGACAAATCCACATCCGCACTATTCTGTATATACGGAACTTTCTTGTAAGACATACATCCCGTCAAAGATAACGTCAAAACAAGAACAACCAATGACAAATATTTTTTCATGTTTCGTTCTTTATTTATTAAGATTCACACATCTGCTTATTCCCACTCTATCGTTGCTGGTGGTTTTGAAGAGACATCATAACATACTCTGTTAACGCCCTTGACGTTTCTTATTATCTTATTGCTGACATCCGACAAGAATTCGTAAGGGAGCTTTGCCCAATCGGCAGTCATGGCATCCGCACTCGTCACGGCTCTTAGAGCTACCGGATTCTCATACGTACGTTCATCACCCATAACGCCCACACTCTTGACATCAGAAAGAAGTATCGCACCCGCTTGCCAGATCTGGTCATAAAGACTAACCTCAATCTCACCATCTTTCATATCCGTAGGCACTCCTGCCGCAAGGACTTTTCGCGCCTCCTCACCTGTCAGTCTCACCTTCCATTCACGTAAGCCACGAATGAAAATATCATCCGCCTCTTGTAGGACACGTACCTTTTCAGGTGTTATGTCACCAAGGATACGAACAGCAAGACCTGGTCCTGGGAACGGGTGTCTTGTTATCAGATGCTCAGGCATCTGCAACTGACGTCCGACACGACGCACCTCATCCTTGAACAGCCATTTCAGCGGCTCACAAAGTTTGAGACCCATTTTCTCCGGCAGACCACCTACATTATGGTGACTCTTTATCACCTTACCCGTGATATTCAAGGACTCAATCCTATCTGGATAAATAGTACCTTGAGCGAGCCACTTGGCTCCTTCTATCTTTCTGGCCTCTGCCTCAAACACATCAATAAAGCCTGCACCTATAATCTTACGCTTACGTTCTGGCTCACATACACCAGCCAGTTCATCGTAGAACTTCTTACTTGCGTCGACTCCGACAACATTCAGCCCAAGACACTCGTAATCACGCAACACATTCTCGAACTCATTCTTTCTCAACAAACCATTATTGACGAAGATACAAGTTAATTGATTACCGATTGCCTTATTCAACAACACAGCCGCAACAGAAGAGTCAACACCTCCAGACAATCCGAGAATCACCTTATCATCTCCAACCTGCTCTTTCAACTCCTTAACTGTTGTGTCCACAAAACTTGCCGGGCTCCAGTCTTGCTTTCCTCCACATATATCCACGACGAAATTCTTCAGCAACAAAGTTCCCTGAACAGAGTGGAACACCTCCGGATGGAACTGGACACCCCAAATCTTTTCCTCATTCGCTTGAAAAGCAGCGTTTTTCACTGTAGACGTAGAGGCTATCACACGGAATCCTTCCGGCAGACGAGTTATTGTGTCGCCATGACTCATCCACACCTGACTATTCTCATCAAAGCCACGGAAAAGAGCATTTTCTTTCTCGAAAGACTCAAGATTAGCCCGACCATACTCTCGAGTTCCCTCTGGTTCGACCTTTCCTCCAAAAGTATGAGCCGTAAGCTGCGCACCATAGCAAATACCGAGGATTGGATACTTACCCCTTAACTCGTCAAAGTCAATCTTGAATGCCCTATCCTCATAAACACTATAAGGAGAACCACTGAGTATCACGCCAATGACCGACGGATCTTCCTTAGGAAACTTATTGTACGGCATTATCTCACAAAACATATTCAACTCACGAACTCTGCGTCCGATGAGTTGAGTCGTTTGTGAACCGAAGTCCAAGATTATAATTTTCTGTTGCATAAACTAATCGATGAACTGAAGCCTTACACACCACCATGACATGAAGGCTATCATTTCATATGTTTTCGTGAATAATTTTGCGCAAAGATAATCAAAATATATCAAACACATACAATCCTCACAAATCTTTTTAACTATCGAATCATTTCTTCCATAACGCTACGCATGTCACAGTCAAGCAGAGGGGATGTTTGCTCACACACCACTTTTGAACGAGTCGAACTGCTCCTTATAGCCATTGAAGACGTTTATGTCCACATCCCCATGAATTCCCCTAACCCTTCCGTACGGCGTTAACTGCCAGAACAGCAGTTTGACCTCCGGACGATACGCACCATATCTGGCTATCCAGACTTGATATTTCTCACATATGTCTGGAGCCTTTACAAGATGATCTTTAATGAATTTCTGACTGACGTACAATATTGGCCTCTTACCGGTTGAAGCCTCAACGATGTTCATCCACTCTCTTATCGACGAGAACAACTTTTTCTCGCCTCCATATTTTGCAATCTCACGTTCAGACGGTTCCACGTCAAGCACCGGTGGCATATCAGACGATAGTATACGAGTGTTATCCAAAAAGTATTTCGCCTGCTTTCTCGCATCAGTCTTCATGGAGAAAAAATGGTACGCTCCGCAATGTATACCGTGCTTTCTCGCCTCTCGAGAATCCGCAGCATAATAACGGCTCTTTATACTAGCCCCTTGAGTAGACTTAATATACACGAAAGAAACCGGATAGTCTATAGTATCAGATGCGTCCCCACTGTTTTTCGCACCAAGATAGGTTATCCTGAGATTTTTCCAGTCTATGTTGAAACGTTTCCTGCCAGACTCATGCTGATATCTCGACACGTCTATACCATACACACGATAGGCGTTATAAGACATTCTCTCACCTTTATAAATATTATCTTTCCACTCACCGGCCCGAACCATCTCTCCCGCCTTGACATAAAAACCGTTGCCATGTCGCAGTCCATTCTGCCATTCTCCCTCATAATAACCACCGTCATTATACATGAACACGCCGAGTCCACAAGGCTTACCATCATAAGTCAGATACCCTCTATACATTCCCTCACTATCCGTGAACACACCCTTGAGCAACGAGTCCACCTCAGTTTTTCCAATCACTTTATACCCAAGAGTGTCAGCTTCTCCCACGTGATGGCACTCCTTTGGAGTGAAGCCGCTGAATCGTCCATGCCTATCAAAAACGGGCTTGTCCGCATATGCTTTGGAAAGAGGTATCCTCTTCACCTTCTTCTTACCGAAATCCGGGACATACACTGTATCCGTCATCTGATTCTCAAACAGACCAAACAATGGCAGAGAAACAGTCTTCGCACAGTCCGGCACCTCAAGCGAATCTGACTGTAATAGAACCATCTTCTCTGGCAACGTCGACTTCTGCAACGGAGAGACACTCTCTTCCCCTTCAAGCAAATGCGGCAGAATGCGGCATGTGATATTCTTCATGCCAGGCTCTCCATTCACGGAATAATCATACAAAGACAGAGGAACTATCTCTATCTTTCTCGCGTCAGAGACACTTCTCAACACGGAGAGATAGTGTTTTCTGTCCCTCAAAGCCGACACGTTCGTCGACGCATACGTCGACACTCTGTCGTATTCATTATCATTCAGGTCATGCACAGAAAGATAATAGTCCAATTCTTTCTTCTTCTCCGCCATATCCTCAATGCGTCTCACAATCTCCGACTCATTTCGTTCCACTAACATCTTCACCCGACCAGTCATGGCATTGGCCACACTGTCCACATCAAGCGCATCATCATACGCCATTATCAAACCAGGACAAGAAGGGAAATACGATCTCTCATTAATCCAGACACCTGTAGAATACGAGGCGTCCAAAGCGTTCTCCATCACAGAGTCAAGCCCGACAAAAATACTATCAGTCGACAACGAGGTAAAAAAAAGTCTCTCCACTCCGTCCGCAACCAAGGCAAAACCTGTCCTGTGACGAACACGCACAACCGTGCTTTTCATGTCGTCCTCAGAATAAGTGCGAAACAAATATAACGACTCAACAACCGCAGCAGCCAAGACCACGAAAAGCAAGACACTGAAGAAAGTCTTACGTCCGGATTTAACAGTCATCATCCCCATAGACACAATTAGAAAGAATAAGACAAGCCAAGCGTCAGATACTCTTTGAACTGGAAGTATCCAAGGTTATCATCTTTATATGCAGGATTTCTGTTGTCATCAAATCTCCACAAAGTGTAGAAATCCGCAGAGATATACTTGTTGAAGGAGAAAGAAAACGTATTCTCCATCTCCATTTCAGTATACTCATATGTAGTATAGTAATAGAGCCTTGTCTTCCACGAAAGATTAGATAGCAGCTTGAAATTGTGGTTATACTCCAATCTCGATCCGAAGTCATGCGTGGCGTCCACATCCACCATACTATATGCGGAATGTATATTCTCGTCATCAGAGCCGATGTAGCGAAGTTTGTATGACAACGGGAGCAACGCCAGAGACAGCGAACATCCAGACTTTTTCAGTGACGGTTTGTAGTCCATACCGACAGAGGCGTTCACATCGAGAGGAGCAACAAAAGCGGAATACATCTTCCTATCATTAGACTTATAGCCCGGCAAGAACTGAGTATAAGCTTGCATAGAGAACGTGTAGTACCAAGACGACTTGCTCGCTTTCACTCCCACTTTAGAGTTCAGGTTTATCTTATCGTTATTTGTGAGGAACGAGTGGCACGAGTCACTTGTCGTGGTCACGAATCCGAGTCTCAGGTCCAATGAGTTATCCCACTGTATTCTTTTTTGGTCGTTATAGTTAGCTGTCAGTGTCAGCTGCGACAGCATCGTACCATTATTGTTACCTCCCTTATACCAGTTCTCGGAGAAATAGTTTTGAGTAAACTGCATCGAGAACTTTCCAGACGTCTTCCAAAAGTTCGGTTTTGTCACTTTCAGGTCGACGTCCAGATCACCCACTATTTCCGTCACGTCCTTGATTGCCGACGAGTTGTCCAGAATATCATCGAGTTGCTCCGTAGCAGGCCTAACATCTTCCGGTCCTGAAACAAGCGACTCGCCGTCAAACTGGCTGTCATAATGTTTGAAAATCCACGGAGAAGAGATATAGGCGGAGGCAAGAAGATCGTCGACTTTATCATTGACGTCCTCCCTATACCTTATTGCTTCGGTGGTCGACTCATCATCAGCACCGTCCTCGTCCCATCCAATTGTGAAATTATTCTTCACCGTTGAGCTATAGTACATTCCCTGCCCCATCAGTCTGTACATATATGGACTGAGCGAAACATCGGAGTCATCTGATGTCTTAACACTCTCAGACGCCATAGCGTTCAGACGTCCCGAGAATGAGCGCTTCAAAGAGTCAGTGAAATGAGTGACACGGGCCTTCCTGACAGCCAAGCCGCGTCTGTTACCTTGCGCCTCTGCGCTTGTCAGGCAAAGACACAACACAGAAAACATGACAATACACTTTTTCATTCTTTCAATTATTTTCCGCAAATTTACACATTTATAATATAAGAATGAAATCTCAGTGTTCTTTTCCGTCAATAAAACACAAAGGCAAAGAGCCCAAGTCCGTTTTTTTACATTTTAAAAGCAAAAAATTTTCCCGCTTGAACAGAAAACACTATATTTGCACCCCGATAGAGTGCGGGGCGTAAATCAGAGCAGCGATCACCGCCGTTCAGACGCACAAGCAGAGACAACATTATCATTTATTATAAACAACTAAATTTTCGAGAACTATGCCAAACGGTAAGAAAAAGAAAAGACACAAGATCTCTACTCACAAGCGTAAGAAGAGATTGAGAAAGAATCGTCATAAGAGCAAGTAAATTTTGCCTTCTTAAACGGCGAAGGATAAAAGACAGACTGTTAGAGCCACACGTCCCTCGAGGACAAGCTTTATGGTTTGTCTTTTATAGTTATCAAGCACTATTCCGTGTCGCACACGGAAAAAAACAAAAGCAAAATGACAAGCGAACTTATTATCGACGCACAACCCAAGGAGGTCACCATTGCTCTTTTGGAAGACCAACGCCTTGTTGAGTTCCAGAAGGAAGGGCAAGACTCGAAATACTCCGTGGGCAACATTTACGCAGGAAAGGTGAAGAAAATAATGCCTGCGTTGAATGCATGCTTTGTTGATGTCGGTCATGAGCGTGAGGCATTTCTGCATTACCAAGATTTAGGCACACAGTTTCTCTCTCTGGAGAAATACGTGAAGCAAGTCGCAAGCGACAGAAAAAAAATGGCGCCGATGTTCAAAGCCGGCAAACAACCGGATTTGTCCAAAAACGGCAGCATACAAGACGTGTTGGAGGTAGGACAGGAAGTGATGGTGCAGATCACCAAAGAGCCTATCAACACAAAAGGACCTCGTCTGACAGGAGAAATCTCCTTTGCGGGACGTTTCCTCGTGTTGATACCGTTCACGGAGAAGGTATCCGTATCATCCAAAATCAAGTCCAAGGAAGAACGCACACGTCTTAAGCAGCTCATACAAAGCATCAAACCGAGACAATTCGGTGTGATAGTACGCACTGTAGCTGAAGGAAAAAGAGCAGCAGAACTCAACAACGAGCTCTCGATTCTCTTAGAGAGCTGGAATGAGTGTATGACAAAGATACAGATGGCCAACGACCTGCCTGTGCTCGCTCATGAGGAGACAGGGCGAACGGTGTCTATGCTGCGAGATCTTTTCAATCCGTCTTACGAAGCCATCCACGTCAACAACGAGGAGGTTTACAAAGAGGTAAAGAAATACGTGTCGCTCATTGCTCCGGAAAGAGAGAACATAGTGAAACTCTACAAAGGAAGCACCCCCATCTTCGACAACTTCTCCGTGACGAAACAGATCAAGTCGGGCTTCGGCAAGGCTGTGAGCTACAAACGCGGAGCATACCTCATCATCGAGCACACTGAAGCGCTGCACGTGGTGGACGTGAACAGCGGCAACCGCTCAAGAGGTGTGGACGGACAGGAGGCTAACGCCTTCGAGGTCAACATGGGAGCTGCGGAGGAATTGGCAAGACAACTTAGACTGCGTGACATGGGCGGTATCATCGTAGTCGACTTCATCGACATGGACACCGCCGAGCACAGGCAAAAGCTCTATGAGCACATGACCGAGTTAATGAAAAACGACCGTGCTAAGCATAACATTCTTCCACTTAGCAAGTTTGGTCTGATGCAGATAACTCGTCAAAGGGTAAGACCTGCAATGGATGTACACGTGGAGGAGACTTGTCCTACATGCTTCGGCAAAGGAACAATAAAATCTTCAATCTTATTCACAGACACACTGGAGAATAAAATCGACTACGTTGTCAACAATCTTGGAATGAAGAAATTCACACTTTACATTCACCCATACGTGTTTGCTTACATCAACCAGGGATTCATCAGTCTCTACCGCAGATGGCAGCTAAAGTACGGATTCGGACTCAACATTATACCCGACCAGTCATTAGGCTTCCTGCAATATGTCTTCAAAGACAAAAAAGGCAATGAGATTAACATGACTGAGGAGATAGAGACCGTATAGAGGTGACGATATCACAGACATGAAGCGGGTGGATTCAAACGAATCCACCCGCTTATGTTTTTATACTAATCTCAAGAGTCAACGACTCACATCAAGAGTCAGCATCACTCAATGTCAGCTGAGTCCGCCAATCTCAGAAGATACTGACCATACTGGTTCTTTTTCATCGGCTCAGCCACCTCACGCAGACGGTCGGCCGTTATCCATCCCTGACGGAACGCTATTCCCTCAAGACACGCAATCTTAAGTCCCGTACGTTTCTCCAGCACCTCAATGAATGTGCTGGCCTCAGAGAGAGAGTCATGAGTACCTGTGTCCAACCATGCGAAACCTCGTCCAAGAAGCTTAACTTTTAGGTTCTTTTCTGACAGGTAACACTGGTTGACCGTCGTAATCTCCAACTCGCCTCGAGCAGAAGGCTTTATATTCTTTGCCACCTTAACGACGGAGTTAGGATAGAAGTATAATCCCACAACAGCATAGTTACTCTTTGGCTTCGCCGGCTTTTCCTCAATAGAAAGACAGTTGCCATCCTTATCAAACTCAGCCACGCCATATCGCTCCGGGTCATTAACCCAATAGCCGAACACTGTAGCCTTGCCGGCCTTAGCGTTCTCCACACTCTCATGAAGCATTCCGGAAAATCCGCGACCATGGAAAATGTTATCACCTAAGACAAGGCAAACATCATCGTCACCAATGAACTTCTCTCCAATGATGAACGCTTGTGCCAAACCATCCGGGCTCGGCTGCTCAGCATACTCAAAATGAACACCATAGTCTGAACCATCACCAAGCAAGCGCTTGAATCCAGGCAAATCATATGGCGTTGATATTATCAGGATATCACGTATGCCTGCCAGCATCAGCACTGACACCGGATAATAGACCATCGGTTTGTCAAAAATAGGAATAAGCTGCTTGCTCACACCTTTCGTAATAGGATAAAGACGAGTTCCGCTTCCACCCGCCAATACAATTCCTTTCATTCTACTGTGATTTTCATTGTGAACGGAAAGACCGTAATGACATTCCGTACACCTTATTAAATAACATAAAAGGAGGAACACCAACATATCACAGGCACTAAGATCACGAGTCACTTCTAGCGCCACATAGCGCAACCATTAAGAAGTCACGGAACTTGCAATACTTCAGAATGCTCCAGCTCGAAATTTTTTTCTCACACAAATATACAAGCAAAAAACTTAATGACAAAATATCAAAGGCTTTTTCCGCAAATTATAACACAGACATACCACAACACACTGGTGCAAGTAACTTTTCAAGACTCAAAATTTGGCGGTATTAAGTATTTAACTTAACTTTGCGCTTATTGTATTGTATTTTCAAGTTACGAAACAATGATTGGCTTGACGTTGTGAAACGCTGAGCCAATTTTTTATCATCACATTTGACGTCATGCCAAGCACATCTCCTTCCACCCGCTCATCATCATCTTTCTCACCACGCCATGTCGTATGGTAACTGCATAACATGTAATTACTTGGTGAGAACGCACACACTTCACTTGCACACCATCTATAATATTCTCGTTTTCGTCTACATTCCATCGTCCTCACTCAAAAACGGATGAGAACGTCGATTTTGGCGTAGTTACGGTTATGAGTGATTTTTCGGCGCTATTACCGTTAATAAAGACAATAAAAAAGTGGACAATTTAGCGTTTAACCAAATATTCAATGCCAATAGTGTCCTAAATAATTTCAAAAGAATGAAGGAAGTTGTTGCCATTAAAAT
>CALCEL010000020.1 GCA_937900485.1 uncultured Prevotellaceae bacterium | reverse complement strand
TTAGGAAATCAGCCCTTTCTTTTTTCTTATTAAAACTTTTAGCGGACAGTAATATCACCATATATATATACATTATTGGCTCCGTTCGTGACGGCTTATTCTTTAAAGCGACAAACAAATATAACATAAACTGCCCCACAATAGTCCTATGTCGTTTGTGTGGCAGTACAAAAAAAGAGAATATACCTGTCGGCATATTCTCTCACATTAATTATGTCATATTATCACTTAGTCAAAGCAACAGTGTCGAGAGCAATCATCAGCTCCTCGTCTGTAGGGATACAGCAGACCGTGACCTTTGAATCATCGGCAGAAAGCACAGCCTCTGTAGCGCGACAGTTCTTATTCTTCTCAGTATCCATCTTAACGCCCATGAACTCGAGTCCGGAAGTGGCACCCTCACGTACCTCCCACTGGTTCTCGCCTGCGCCGCCAGTGAAGAGAATGATGTCGACACCACCCATAGCGGCGGCATACTGTCCGATATACTTCTTAATTCTGTAAGTATACATCTCCTTAGCTAGACGCGCCTTGTCGTTACCGTCCTTGATGCCGGCGAGGATGTCACGGAAGTCAGAAGACAATCCGCTGACGCCAGCAAGTCCTGACTTCTTATTGAGGAGATTAGACACGCCCTTAGTGTCGAGCTGCAGCTTATCCATGAGGTAAGTCACGGCACCAGCGTCCACATCACCAGATCTTGTACCCATGACAAGACCCTCGAGCGGAGTGAGACCCATAGATGTGTCCACACACTTACCGTCCTTCACAGCTGCTATTGACGCACCGTTACCGATATGGCAAGTGATGATTTTCTTTCCCTCAGGTTTAACACCGAGGAACTCGCACACACGCTGTGACACATAGCGGTGGCTTGTACCGTGGAAGCCATAGCGTCTGACGCCATACTTTTCGTAATACTCGTAAGGAAGAGCATACATGTACGCGTAGTCAGGCATTGTCTGATGGAAAGCAGTATCGAAGACTCCGACCTGAGGAATATTAGGAAGGAGTGCGCTGACAGCATTCACACCTTTGATATTCGCAGGGTTGTGGAGAGGAGCGAGGTCGTTGCAGGCAGCGAACTCTTTCATCACCTCAGGAGTGAGAAGCACAGACTTATTGAATTTCTCACCTCCGTGCACCATACGATGACCGACAGCGTCAAGTTCATTGAGGTTATTCAGCACAGCATAGTCACCCTTTGTCAATACATCGAAGATTAGCTGGACACCAGCCGTATGCTCCTCGACAGGCTTCTCAATCTTATGCTTCTCGCCATTAAGCTTCACATTGATGAAAGAGTCTGGAAGTCCGATTTTCTCAATACCACCACTCGTAATCACGCTCTTATCATCCATGTTGTAAAGAGCGTATTTAATAGAACTGCTACCGCAGTTAAGTACTAAAATTTTCATATTATTATATATATGAGAGAACACATCCTGACATTGACATGCACATCATATTTATGTTAGCGTAATCACGATACCGACTCGTCACGCTACAGACAGCCATGCTTCGTCATCCGCGTCATGATATGTTGTTCCAATTGACATTTCAATAAATAAGAGTCACAATATCGTCAGTGCCGACAGCCACGTTTATCACTTAGCGTCCATAGCCTGACATGCGGTGATAGCCACCATCTTGTATATGTCATCGACAGAGCATCCTCTGCTGAGGTCGTTGACCGGACGTGCGATACCCTGAAGAATCGGGCCGATGGCATCTGCGTTACCGAGACGCTGAACGAGCTTGTACGCAATATTACCGACCTCAAGACATGGTGCCACAAGGACGTTAGCCTTACCAGCGATGTCTGAGCCTGGCGCTTTCTTCTCACCTACGGAAGGAACAAGAGCGGCGTCAGCCTGCAACTCGCCGTCGACCTTCAGAGTCGGGTCGAGTTCCTTAGCGAGACGTGTAGCCTCAACAACCTTATTCACCACCTCATGCTTTGCTGATCCCTTAGTAGAGAAAGACAACATAGCCACGCGAGGATCGGCGAATCCAGCCACGCTCTTTGCTGTCTGTGCTGTACATACAGCGATCTGAGCCAACTGAGAAGCGTCCGGCATAGGTGTCACTGCTACGTCACCCATGACGAGAACACCCTCCTCACCATACTGAGGAGTCTGAGTGATGAGCAACATTGCACCAGAGACACATGTGATGCCTGGAGCACACTTGATAATCTGAAGAGCTGGACGCAGTGTGTCACCGGTAGTAGACAACGCTCCGCTGATCTGTCCGTCAGCGTCACCGCTCTTTATGATGAGACAACCGAAGTAAAGAGGGTCGAGCACCTGCTGACGAGCCTTCTCAATAGTCATACCCTTCTTCTGTCTAAGCTGGAAAAGAAGCTGAGCATACTCCTCTGTCTTGTCAGAAGTGGCAGGGTCGATAATTGTCGCCTTACCAATATTCTTCAGTCCCAACTTATCAGCCAAAGCGAAAATCTCCTGTGGATTACCGATGAGGATAATGTCCGCAATATCATCAGCCAAAGACTTGTCTGCTGCTGTAAGAGTACGTTCCTCGAGCGACTCCGGAAGCACGATGCGCTGTTTGTTTGACTTGGCGCGTGCGATTATACTGTCAATTAATGCCATAATATTTTTGTTAAAGTTAATATCGATAAATCAACCCGTTCACACCACTATACAGAAGTGAGAACAGGTGTCAGTAAAACGTATCCTAAATACATCAATGCAAATGTAACAATTCATTTCGACAGATAAAAATAATCATTTACAAATACTCTCTGTCACGGGAATGAACGCCGCAGGACGGACGAAAGACACAAAAAAACAACCAGTCAGATTACACTTTCTCATGACAGATGTCATTACTGACAATCACAGGACAAGTCAATCTGACTGATCAAACAGTGCTGAGACCGTTATTCCACCACGGTCATTCGCATCACAATGTCATCGGCGGGACGGTCGCCTGAGAGCGTGCGTGTGTTCTGTATTTTCTCCACCACGTCTAAACCGTTTGTCACTTCTCCGAAAACAGTGTACTGACCGTCCAGATGCGGCACTCCGCCAATGGTAGAGTACAGTTTCTTCTGTTCATCTGTCAGTCCTTTCACTCCCTGCTCCTTAGCTATCGCCTTGGTCTGAGCTATGAGGTCGTCCTGCAGTTCCATGAGTCCCTGCTGGTCTCTCTCCTTCCTCAGACGTATAATCTCCTGCTTATGTTCCATGGCGAGACGGTTCAGGATTTGCTGCTGCGCCTGCACCTCCAACTGCTTAGCCAACTGTGAGAGCTGCCCCTGGTTATACACCTTGCCCCACGCTATATAGAACTGACTTCCGCTGCTGCGTCTGTCCGGATTCACCTCGTCTCCCTGACGGGCAGCCGCCAAGGCGCCTCTCTTGTGGAAAAGAGAAGGAGAGATTTCAGACTCGATAGTATAGTCAGGTCCACCCGTGCCATAAGAAACGCCCGAAACCGGGTTCTTGCTGTTTGGGTCTCCTCCCTGTATCATAAAGTCCTTTATCACACGATGGAAGATTGTGCCATCGTAATACCCTTCTCTCGCCAGTTTCAAGAAATTATCACGATGGAGCGGTGTCTCATCGTACAGCTTCACGGTGATATCACCCAGTGAAGTGGAAATCTTTACAAGTGCCATTTAATAACCTGTCATTTATTCGTTTTAATCTTAATATCATTTCACTACTGCCGGAATGAGCTTGACGTCAGAGCACAGACCTGACGGCACCGGACTCCATTGATCGTAATGTGTCTTCTTGTAATTGAGGTCGACCACGTTAATCTCCTTGAACTTACGCCATTCCACACCGTCCCTGTCCATCTGCGCTATTCTGTTGGCAGGGAGGTTAGTGACCTCCACACGCAACCTATTTACTCCCTTGTCACGTCCATGCACATACTTCGTTATGTCGAGTCTGTAAGGCGCTGAGAACAGGAAGCCGCAATCCTGACCATTGACAAACACATGCGCGGTCTCTCTCACGTCACCGAGATCCAGGATCATGGCGGCGGCACCCAGCTGGTAAGGGTTACGTTTGAGCGACCACGTGGCGTCGAGGTCAAAGTTAATCTCGTAGACGCCAGTCGCCATAGTCGTCTTGAGAGAATTGTCCTCGAGTTCCGTCCATGACTTCAACCCGTCAAGCTTATACTTAGAGTCTATGCTCTTCGGCTCAGCATCTTTGAACGACAGTGTCCATGGTCCTTTCAAGAGTCCCGCCCGCACCTCAAGCACGTTGAGATACTTATGACGGTGTAAGCCCGGACACTCTCGTTCCATACTTTCCTTGGAGTCGAACGTACGTAGTATGACGGACTCACCGGAGTACAACTGTATCTGCACATTGCCGAAGTCGTCCATCTCCGCGCGTGACACCTCACCTGTCATAGGATTATAGATGGCGACAGCCTCGCAACGCACACTCAGAGGAACATTCATGTCCACATTCTTTCCTTGCAGGTTTGTTATGAAGTAATGGTATCCATTGTCATTCTTCCTTCTCACATAGCTCACACCATATTTTCTCTTCATCATCTCCACCCTGGCGTTACCATGAGCCAAAGCACTGATATAGTCTTCAGCCACGAACACACCTACAGGCAGGTTCTTGATGAGCTTGGTGAATTCCTTCTGCTCGTTTTTCTTGTTGTATCCCGGCACTGACTCAGGCAAGCCACCGACGAAGACCACGTTAGCTCCCGCATCAGACAGCTCAGACAACTTTCTGAGAGTCTCGACTGGCATGAACTTTACGTCAGGCACGATAATCGTGGCGTACTCACCACGTTGTCCGTCAATCTTTATCACTCCGTCAGTGACCGCTAAGCGTCCCACATATTTATCTGACACGTAGTCGCAGTCATAACCGTTATTGACTATGGTCTGTACAGCCTTAATGAACTCAGGAGCTCGTTTTGCCATGGAGTGTATGTCGAACAGAGCCACCGTTCCCGGCTGTTCATATATCATATCGTAAAAAGGAAGATACACCAACACGTCGTTGTCCGGCTCACCCCATTGCAGGAAAGACTGGCAACGTTCGATGTACTTTGAGAAGGCAGGCATTGCGGACCACCAGCTGTTGTTCGGAGTCATGTCGACTGAGGCGTAGAAACGCCAGCCCGGCCACTGTGCGTCCTTAGGACTATAACATGAACCGTGGAAGAAGACATGATTAACACCGGACACGAACATCAGGTCGAGGTCAGGCTTACACTGAGACAGCGATGTTCTGAAATGCTCCGTCAGCCAGGTAAACGTCTCGCTGGATGTCAGTCTCGCACCACTAAGGTGTGCTCCGGAAGACGCATACTTGAGCATTGAGATGTCTGAGAAGTTCTTGCGTGTATACGCCGTATCCTTGCGAAGACCAAGTATGCCGAAGTCTGACAAACCGAAGCCCTCACACTCAGGGATGTCTACGGCAGCGTACAAGTCTATGAGATTGGCTGGTGAGCCGTGAGCCTGATTGCGTGTCTTCGTTCCGTGTTTGTGCGCCCAGTCCGTCCACTGAGATGTGAAATTCTCATACAGCATGTCCGACAATGTCTCTCTATAGTCAGACACGATGCGCTTATCTTTGTCCGTACGTTCCTCGAACGGTTTGGTGAGTGAGGACACGAGATGTTCAAGGTCGTACCCTCTCCTGCGTCTGAACTCATCAAAAAGTGTCGGTGTCCAGTCTGCCCCATACACCTCATACGAGTCATTGAAGAAACAATGAGGCACGTCAACGCCCTGATTAGCGAAAGCCGTGTCGAAACGCTCAAGGTAACGACTCACAGCATTCTTGTCGAAATGGTCGATGACGTATCCCTCGCCACCTGGTGCGGCGCGTTTGACTTTCTGACCAGTCCTGCCTGCAGACACCACATCACCCGTCACCACCATCTTACACGCTGCGTCACTCTCACTAACGAGAGGTCCTCCGAAAGGCCAGCCAGTACCTGTGGCCATCTCTACGTCAACGCAAAGTCTCTTTCCCTCGCTCTCCACATATCTCAGCATGTCCATCCAAGCTGGAGACAGATAGGAGATTTCCTTAGACTCATTACCTACCACTCCGTATATAGGGGTTATCTCCACTCCGCCAATTCCCGCTTTGGCGAACTCCTCAAGATTATATGTCAGACCATCCTTGTCCACGGCAGACCCGAGCCACCACCATCTCGTGTACGGCTTAGCCTCTTGTGGGATATCAATCCATTTCTGTGCTGAGACGGTCTGTCCGTTCTCAGCCATCGACAAGACTGCCAATGACATTCCTAATATTATGCGTTTCACTTGTACATTCATTATTATGAGACGTTACTTTGTAAATAATGGCAAAGTTAAAGAAAAACATCGTAAAGTCCAACGTTTTCCGTCAATTGGCGGTCAGCGAGACAGGCAAGCGGCCATCGTCTACAGGCAAAACACGCTAAGAAGTCATTAGCGTTCTTTCCGCAACATATCATTTCCCGAACATTGCCACGTCAAAATATCCGCGTATATTCGCGTGAGGGAAAACGTGTCAACAGTCGTCAAGGAACAGACATGCACACGACATCATCCGGCACGCCGACAGAAATGACACGCACATAAGCAAAGTACATGATATACGTATTCAGGGATTTAGACAAAGTAACGGCAGACGACATTGAGCACTACATGACTTTTCTGTCGCCTCAACGACAAGAGAAAGCGATGTCGTACCGGCATGAGCTGGGACGCAAACAGTGTGTCCTTGCATATATCACGCTACGCCACGCCCTATCAAAGGAATATGGGATAAGAACGGCACCTGTCTTCACCATCCGCAGTCACGGAAAACCAGAGTTGGCCGACCACATCGGTATTCATTTCAGTCTCAGCCATTGCCGCACCGCCGTGGCATGCGCCGTGAGCGGCCACCTGATTGGAGTAGACATAGAGAACGTACGTCCCGCTAAGGAGGCTGTCATCAAATACAGCATGAACGAAGATGAGACGAACCAGATTCTCTCATCTGACAATCCGGACCTTGAGTTCACAAAACTATGGACTAGAAAAGAATGTCTTGTCAAACTGACCGGTGAAGGTATCAACGATGACATGAAGAATCTTTTGGATAGCGCAAGAAACAGTATACACGTCAACACGAGATGTTTAGACAACGAGGTGGTACTCTCCATAGCCACTCCCGCAGAACATATCCTCACCAGTGATATCAACATCGTCTCCGACTTTTTTCTGTAAAGAGCGTCATATTCTGCAAAGAGCAGAGTTTACAGATTTACGTTGTGAAGCACACACATTCTATAGATAGCACCATTCACAGTTTATCTTTGTGAAGCACACGGACTCAGCTAAGAGTATCATTACAAAAAACATGCGAGAACACCATTCTGACATCCTCGCATGAGTATACCATGAGAAGCGGTAACATCAGTTACCGTCAGGTTTAACGATATCGATAAACGGACCGTCGTTCCACTTAAAAGTCTTCCAGTCATCAGGCTGTGACGGTGAGAACGTTTTGTAATCGCCCTTAAGATGAGACACCACAGGCAGTCCGACGGACTTCATTCCCTCGATAATCATCTTGGCAATCTCAAAAGCGCCGTAAGGATTGAAGTGCGTGTTATCCTCAAACTTGTTGGTCTGATTCGGATAAGTGCCAGCGGGATAGTGCACGAGCGCTCGTTTACTGTCGTCCACTCCCAAGGTCTCGAAGAACACCCTCGTCATGTCGTGCAGTTCTATCACCTTGACGTCAAGATCCTTAGCCACCCATCTCATTGCGTCAGGATAATTAGCGTGCGTCTCCTTTATCTTACCATTATTATCGAACATCCTGCGTTGAGTCGGAGTGACAAACACAGGAGTCACGCCTTTCGCTCTCGCCTCATCCACGAACTGCTTGAGCGCATAAGCGAAATTATAGAAAGCGCCGCTGCCGGCTCTTTTCTCCTTCTGGTCATTATGACCGAACTCCATGAAGATATAGTCACCCTCTTTCATCAATGACACAATCTTTTTCAGTCTGCCCGCCGCTATGAAGCTGGTAGCCGTCTCACCGCTCTCCGCATAGTTAGCGAACGCCACGCCGTCATCGAACCAACGTGTTATCATCTGTCCCCAGCTTGCCCATGGCTCATAGTCTTGGTCCACCACAGTTGAATTACCGCACAGCCACAATGTCGGCACATTATCCACGCGTTCAATCTTGATACCTGAGCATGCAGGAGCATCACCGTTTATCTCTATTGTCAGCTTATCGTCCCAGTTAAGTTTTGACTCCTCTCTTTTCTTTATCCTCACCCTGTCCGTAGAGCCGTTAGGCATCGTGATGGTTGTGTTACGTTTGTTCACGATAAAAGACAAGGTCTTGAATTCCCCTTTCCTGGTCTCCTCATTTTGTATGAACAACCTTCGGGACTCCGCTCTCACCGTAGTGTTGGACTTACGTTTCTTCGAGCCGAGAGTCACTGTGACACGATAATTACCATCAGGCACAGCGACGGAGAAATAGAAAATGCCGTCAGAAAGTTTGAACGTCTCCGTCTGGGCAGCCTTAGCGCCGGCAACGACATCTCGGAAGTCATAGCCATAACCTTTATCCACGGAGAACACATCATTATCGCTGACACGCACTGCAGTCTTGTCGCGTCCATCGAAAGAAAAATTAAGAGTCTGCGCACATATTGACATTGATGAACCGAGAAACAACAATGCGGCAGATAAACATTTTAATGTCATAGATTAAGTTAGTATTATTAGTATTATAGGTTCACGTTGACAAGACAAGTACGAGTGTCGGGAAACACACGAGACGGTCGTACCTTGTCAGCACGTCCTCCACATCCGTCTTACGACACCACATGGTCTTTCTCGCCCCAAGAGACCACACGTAACACTTTCCAAGTATCGTTTGAAAACTGTAAAGACAGATTAACAGAGCACGTCGTTAACACTTGCAAAGATAGAAAAAACAAAATAAAACATTGCAGTTTTACAGATAAGATGCTTATATTTGCGGTGCGTCTGTCAACAGAAATGTGTCGATGACCCACACAGAGTCTGTTTAAGACAATGAGAAACATAACAATACTAACCAAAACAAAACCCACTATGGCTTACAAAATCATTGACGTGGAGGGCATCGGTCCCGTATACGCTGCCAAATTGGAAGCAGCAGGCATCAAGACTACAGATGACTATTTAGAGAAATGTGCCACACCGGCAGGACGTAAGAGTCTCGCTGAGCAGACAGAGATAAGTCCTAAGCTTATACTCACATGGGCCAACCATGCTGACCTTTTCAGGATCAACGGCATTGCCGGACAGTTCGCTGAGCTGTTAGAGGCTGCAGGCGTTGACACTGTCAAAGAGCTTAAGCACAGAGTGCCAGCCAACCTTCATCCGAAGCTTGTTGAGATCAACGAGCAGAAGAACCTGTGCAACAGAGTGCCAAGTCTCTCCGAGCTTGAGAAGATGGTGGCTCAGGCTAAGGAGCTGCCAGCCGTTCTGACGTATTAAGACGATTGTCAAGCAATAGACTCATTAATACGCTGACAGCAACGTCAGACAAAAAGATCCCGTTGTCTACTGACAGACAACGGGACCTTTCTTTTTCGTTCTCGTTAGCGAAGATGGCCTAAGGTCATGTTCTATCAACACGTGCGTTTATCTCACCACCACCTTTCTGACGTTTCCGTCTGAGTACTTGACAATGCTCACACCCTTTGACAGCTTGTCAGTCCTCTTTCCATCGACGGTGTAATAAGCCTCAGAGACTCCGTCATTCACTGTCTGGATATACGTAGTCTGGTCACCTCTTATCGCAGCGGGGGAGTTAGAATAGCCAAGATATAATATCTGGAAGTTGTCGAAGCAAGTCCATCCTGACGTGCTCTTAGTTGTGTCCGGTTTACCAACAGCGACCTGCAGCGTGCCGTCAGTCACGGTCACGTCCACACTATTCTCGTAATATCCGGCGTTGAAGAAGTAAGTGGCGTCAGACATACTGTTAGGTATGTAATAGCCGTTAGAGTCAGTGTTACCGTCGCCAAGACTTGTAGTGCAATACGCTGAGTACATGCTTGCAAGCGCCACCTTAGTCTCACTTGTAGTTCCTGTCAAGTTAGTGCGCGCATAGAGGTAAGCGTGTACAGAACCAGGATTATTCTGATTCATGTTACCGTCTCTGTAGAATCCCTGACAAGTGACGCGGTATTGTCCGTTAGGAATGTCAGTGATAGTCTGACTGATTTCCCAAGTAGTGGCATAAGTAGTCCATCCGCTGTAAGAAGAGTTATAGACCTCAGCCACAGGATTACCATAGGCGTAGTCAATCTTACCGTCGCAGAGATTATACGACATCTTAGACGCACTGCTACTTATATTATTGTTCCATGCGCTACGTCCCTCCGTATCATTTCTGTCGAAGTTAGCTCCTTTCAGTAAGAAAGTGACGTTGTAAGGATCTGAGCTGCCGGCGGACTGCATCTCAGCGATCAGGTCATCCTCAGTGAGCAGTTCCCACTTCTGATAGTCATCGTTGTTGTTGTATGTGGCACAAGTGACATAACGTGTGTTTGGTCCGTATGGGAACGTAGTGACGTCATTACCTGTCAACGCCATTGTCGTTCCATTGTTGTCATACGTGAAAGAGAAGTATTTACCGTCAGTCACGACGTTCCAGTTCGCTTGTGATGAGCTGTCCATGTACGGGTCACCCTGTGAGAGGTAGCCAACATTTGACTGGATGGCATATTTACCGCTTGAAAGCTCAGTGAGTGTCATCAGTGAACCATAGTCACCTTGTACGGCGTGTGTGCCCCACCATCCTCCTTGCTTGAGGAACGCTCCTGTCTCCACATTTCTGAAATAATACTCACCACTGATATTGTCAGCCACTTCCCCTTCCTCACCAGTGTTAGCGGAGTATGAGAACTCCACGACACATGGCCAGTGGTCTGCCAGCGCCTCACCAGAGTCATTGATGAAGCTCAAATCTTGCAGGTAAGACTCAGCCTGTATGCGCACGCTGCTCTCCGTGTTATTGATGTAGAAGATTTTATCCACCACCTCACCTTTTCTATAACCTTCCGAGCTTGCCATGATAGCTCCGCTGCCGCAAGAAGGATACACGCCTTCGCGCGCCAGCTCCACCCATGCGTCCTTCATTGTGAATCTAGAGTCCGCATTGATGACGTCGATGAGAAGAGTCTTAACTCTGTCTCTCGTATATCGGCAGTTCGTGTCGCCGATGATGAGAATCGGGTTGCCGTTATCAGATGCTATGATAGCGTCAGCCAATTGAGTGAGCTGACTCTCTCTCGCCGCAATGTCACCATCGCTGGTCTCAGCGTCCATGTGCAATGTGTAGACGTCGACAGTCGTGCCGTCAGTCAGGGTCGCCGTATAGAATCGGTATCCCTTATTGATCATGCCGTCAGCGCCATTGTCAGTATATCCGTAATGCTCGTTCCATGCTGTCCAAGACTCGTTAGACGCAGACATCTTACTTCTGTTCCAAAAGAAATTCAGTCCGTCAGTATTGAAAAGAGGAGATGTACCAGCAAGATACTTAGCGTAGGTGCTTGCTGTTACCGTGATGCCGCCTCTATGCGTGCCTTGGCTGTAGACATCACTGATTTCAGCCATTATCTCATCATTGTAATTGAAGTCCTCGCTCACTCCGACGAAGTCATATCCCATGTTGACAAGTTTCTGTCCTATAGCCGTAGCACCATCCTCCTCCTTGGCGTCGCCGTTCAGTGTAAGCGTATACACACCTGCGATCTTAATGCTTGCCGGCATGCCATCCACATTCATGGCTGCTGCGGTGAAACGTGACTTAGCCTGATAAGCAACATATTCGCTCTCGCTTATCAGCAGCCACTCAGACTTGCTCTTGTTGAAGCCGTCGTCCAGAGCGTCCATGACGCACGCCGTTCCCGTTCCGAACATGAGAGCGTCCGTCGTTCCGCTGTTGTCATAGGTGATATAATAGCCTCGGTCACCAGACATATCAATATCGAACACCTGAGGCGCGCGATACGTGTAATCCGTGTCACTGCTTCCGTAGTTACTGTTGACATAAGGCAAGCCGTCAGAAAGTACGATATAATTACTCACATTCGCATTGTAGGAGTTTGACTCAAGACTGTAATGTGTGTTTATCTTGTAACCTCCATCACTTGCCTCGATAGTGCAAAGCACGGGATTACTGCTGTCAAGACTTACCTGAGTCCCCCACGAGTTTCCATACGAGAGGAATTTCTCCTGATACAGATTATAAAGGTAATAACTCTGTCCGTCGGACAATGTGGAACCAGTCCACGCTTTAACCGTCTGTGCGCATAGGCACGCAGCCAACGACATAGAACACAACATACCCTTGTGTCCAAACGAATAAGATGGTTTCATTTTGAATTTTAAGGTTTGTTTATAAATTAATTATTGGTTAGTTGGTAATTGTCACTACAATTGTTCGCGGCAAATTTAAATTATTTTGTCATAACACAATCTTTCCTCACACAAAATACAACTTTTTTCCACAAAAAAACTTTTTCTTGCCTAACTTTGTAACTCAAAAGCAATTATTTATGGAGGAACAACAGATACTTAACAGTCATAACAAAGACGAGTATGCTCCAGCACATACGGCGGAACATCTTCTCAATCAGACAATGATAAGACTATTCGGATGTGAGCGTTCGAAGAACGCGCATATAGAGAGGAAAAAAAGTAAGATAAACTACACTCTGCAAGCACAGCCGACACAAGAGCAGATCGATGAGGTGGAGAAGCAGATGAACCACCTGATTCAAATGGACCTGCCGGTGAAGTATGAGTTCGTGCAAAGAGACAACGTGCCAGACGATGTACGTCTGGACCGTCTGCCGGAGGACGCGAGCGAGACGCTGAGACTGGTGCGCATAGGTGACTACGACGTCTGTCCATGTATCGGCACACACGTGATGTCAACAGCAGAGATCGGCACCTTCCACATAAACAGTACGAGCTGGAACGAGGAGACCAAGTCTTTTCGCATCGTCTTCAAAGTGATCTGAAGACACAGAACAAGATTGAAGACGCTGACGAAGTGTGCGCAGACTAATAAGACACAGAAGTATGAGGCGGAAGTAAGGTGCTGTCATCACGAACGACATAACGACTTGCTTCACACTCGTATCAACGCAACCATACTGACATCACTTACAGGCGCCTCAACCATTTCCACATGGATGAGGCACCTGTCTCACTTACCGGATTTCCTATCAGCACTCCCAATTTTCACTGTCCTAAACTCCCCTTTTTCCGTTGACACATGACAACGGAAAAATGAATTCCGCAATTTTCCCGTGTCTTATTCAGCGTCTGAAAATCTCAGGTTAGGACGTTGAAAAATTCAGGTTAGGATTTTTAAATTCTCAGACCTGCGTATAGAATATATCCTAACCTGAGAATTTCAAAAAAGAGACACAAGATATTTAGATACTTTATTTTAAGATTTTCAACAAGTTAGCCTAAAACAGCAAGAAAACAGGCATAGGAAATTTGGTAACAGACCAAATTGTCCATTATTCCACCCGTTGAATCTATCTCTTCAAGACACATACACTGAGCAGGAAGTGCGTTTCAGAACAAGAAAAAGCATTCACAAAAGACGACACATAACACAGTGAGTCAACAATAGCGACTCAACATCACATACATCCAGACAAAAACAAAGCGGATGTGACAAGAGTGATTATTCTTGACACATCCACTTAAACCTTATTACATATTGTACCTACTCTTCTTCCGTCAAGGCCTTTTTATGCTGGCGGACGTCACCCGCAAAGACATCACGCCGAGACACCATCAGGCCAAAAAGTTATGCGTCAGGCGCTATCAGGGAGCGGGCGAAAAGGACACATGTAACTTACCGTTCGTTACGGATGACGGTCATTTCTGCTTATTCTCAGCATATCCCTGTGCCACCCTCAGAGCCTCGTTGATGTTAGCACAGATATTGCCGACGCCGAGCAGCTTTTCAAATCCGTTCTTCACAAGGACAGACTTCACCTTATCATTGACACCAGAGAGAACGACGTCGATACCGTTGTTGTGGCTCACCGCAATGAGATTCTCCAGGTTATGCATACCTGTGGAGTCAATGAACGGCACCTTACGCATACGTATGATACGAACGGCAGGAACATCCTTCATACCAGCCATGACATCGTCGAACTTATTAGCTATACCAAAGAAATAAGGACCGTTGATCTCATACACCTCAACTCTGTCAGGTATGGTCAGATGCTCGATGTTACCAGCCTCCATCTCCATCTCATCCTCCGGGTTGATCTCATCAGTGAGCACGCTGACCTGTGTTGTCTCAGCCATACGGCGCATACACAGGAAGCAAGCCAAGACGAGCCCCACCTCGATAGCCACGGTGAGGTCGAAGATCACGGTGAGAATAAACGTGAGCCACAACACTGAGATGTCAGACTTAGGATTTTTCATCATCTGCTTCACCGTTCTCCATCCACTCATGTTATATGAGACAACGACGAGCACACCGGCGAGACAAGACATCGGTATATATGCGGCAAGAGGCATCAGGAAGAAATAAATCAGAAGCAATATGCCGGCGTGGATAAGACCAGCCACCGGAGTCTTTCCTCCGTTGTTTATGTTAGTCATAGTACGCGCTATGGCACCCGTGGCAGGTATACCTCCAAAGACAGGAGATATGACATTAGCCAATCCTTGTCCCACCAACTCCTGGTTGGAGTCATGTCTATGACCAATCACACCATCAGCCACCGTAGCGGACAGAAGTGACTCAATAGCACCCAAGACGGCGATAGTTATTGCCGGAGACACCAGTCCTTTCACACGCTCCCACGTCAGTTCCGGAACGACAGCCTCTGGCATTGACGGATCAATCTTGAATCTGTCACCGATAGTGTCGATATGAACACCAAACTGGCTGCTCATAACAACGCCGGCAATAGTCATGATGACAATGGCAAGAAACGCTCCCGGTATCTTCTTAGAGAGCAGAGGAGTCATGAAGATCACAACCACGGTAAGCAGTCCCACCGCTGTCGTCGCCAGGTCCACTGTCGAGAAATTCTCAATATAGACACCCCATTTAGAGATAAAGTCAGCAGGAACGGGTCCTTCGATGGACAATCCGAACAGGTCCTTCACCTGCGTGGTGAAGATTGTCAATGCGATTCCACTCGTGAAGCCCACAATAATCGGGTAAGGTATGTAACTTATGATAGTACCCAGACGGAAGACGCCAAGCAAGATGAGGAAGATACCCGCCATGACAGTAGCTATGGCAAGACCATCCAGTCCGTACTGCTGTATTATGTTATAGATGATGACGATGAAAGCGCCTGTCGGCCCTCCGATCTGCACTCGGCTTCCGCCAAAGGCACTGATGATAAAACCAGCCACTATCGCCGTTATGATACCTTTCTCCGGCGTCACTCCTGACGCTATACCAAAAGCTATCGCCAACGGCAAAGCGACGATACCTACAATGATTCCGGCCATCAAGTCAGCCATGAACTTCTCCTTGTCATAATTCTTCAGGGAGAGAGCCAACTCCGGTTTGAAACTAAAACTAATCATAAAAACCTGTTATACTTATTGTTGTAATTATTTTTTCGTAAACGAACGTATCACGAACCAAACGTGAAGGAAGAATGTCACCACCAGTCCATAATGCTTTGACATTATGGCGAAGCGTTCTTTCAGTGAAGCCTTATGATTGGCTGTCGTCATGCCTTCTGACAGATAATCCGTCAACACATGATTCACATTCAGCAGTCTCATGTTCTGACGCTGAGCTTTCCTCATCACACGCACACACCAGTCGAAGTCTGAAGAGAATCGGTAGCTCAGTTCATACTCCTCCGCTATCTCCCTGTTGACATAAAACGACTGGTGACAGACCACCATACCCTGCATGAAAGACCTCCATGTGAGTTTTCTTGGAGGTGTAAGTCTCCTGCCTCGTATCTTCTTGCCCTCAGAGTCAACGATGTCAGTGTCGCCATACACCACCCCCACGTCATTCTTGTCTCTCACCGCATCCGCAATCGTCCTCAACGTATTCTTGTCATGCAGTCTGTCACCGGCGTTAAGGAAACAGACGAAACGTCCCTTCGCCACACTCAAAGCCTTGTTCATAGCATCGTACAAACCGTTATCTGGTCCACTTATCACCTTGACGTCCACTCCTCTTGCCCGCATCCTGTCCCTGTAAGACTCCGCTATAGCCAACGTCTCATCTTTGGACGCTCCGTCCTGGATGATATGTTCTATGTCATCATAAGCCTGCTCTTCCACAGACCTTAACGTACGTTCCAGCGTCTCTGACGCATTATACGTTACCGTTATGATTGTTATCATATACTTTCAGATATTGTTCGACAACAGCACTCTCAGAATAAGTATCCAATGCTTTCTTACGACAGTTCACGGATATATTGTCATAGTCGTCCGACTCCAGTACCCATTCTATACCTCTCGACAAGTCATCTGAGTCTTGGTAGTTTGAGACATATCCATTCTTCTCATGATCTATCATCTCAGGTATCCCTCCGACATCAAAGCCCACGCAAGGCACTCCACATGACATGGCCTCAGCTATCGTGTTAGGAAGATTATCTTGTAAGGAAGGTGTGACGTACACGTCGACAGAGTTATACAGTTCGACGATCTTTGACTGGTCACTGACATAGTCGATAGGATAGACGTCAAAAGGCAGCATGCTCTTGACCACGTCGGACTTTCCGCCAAGGACGACGACACCGATACGGTATGCCAGCTCACCATTCCTCTGCTTTAACAGCCTGCAAGCCTCAACAAGGTAACGGAATCCCTTTCTCTCATCCGTGATTTTCTGAGAGCCGAACAACATCAGTCGCTTGTCCTGCGGCAATCCCCATTTTCTCCTCGCCTCACTCTTGTCCATAGGCATAAAGAAATCAGTGTCGATGGCGTTTGGAACACTCGTCACGTCATGATTCTCTAACAGCTTTGAGCGTCTCGCCACATCGGCAAGCCACCTGCTGCAACTCACGAACGTCACGTCAGCTTTATCATATATTTTTTTCTTTCTGTCAAAGACACTGCTGACGATGTCAGAGAACAATCCGCGGATTAACTCACAGTCGTAACACTCAGTCTTGTATTTCTCACAACCACCGGAATAGTGACAAACGCCTGTGAAATACCACTGGTCATGCATGGTGACTACAATCCTCTTACCGGAGGATAATATCTTCTCGAGATCGTCTAACGACAGAAATGCCTGATTAACCCAATGCAAATGAATCACGTCCGCCTCAATAAAAGATTTGTACTTCGTGATGTCTGAGCCTGTATTGGCTATGTCGACCTGAAACACGCTATCTCTGTCAAATCCGTTATTGAGAAAAATGACAAGCCTCTCGTATACAAACTTCACCTTCAGTATGAAACTCTTGGTAAGCGACATCACATCTGCATCATCCGTTTGTCTGTCACGTACCAACATCGTCGTGACTATTCCATGTTTCCTCATCGCCTTCATCAGACGATTACACGCAATAGCCGCTCCTCCGATGCGCTCAGATGTGTTTACGAAAAGAACTTTCATTCAAATGCTTAACTAATGACGGCGCAAAGTTAGTAAATTCCATTCAATTTTCATCAGTACACCAACAATTATTATCTACGTGTCGACTTTATAAGCAGACGCCGCTCTGTTTATCTTCTCGTTCAACGTCAAAGACATAACACGTGACGACATCAGTGACATACGACACCCCACTTTTATATCGTAACCTGTCTCGGAGAAAGAGCAACACAATGATACATTATTTATATAAATTGTTACAATTACCCCGATGACTACCATTATAATTCGCGTATATTCGCGAATGAAAGCATGAACAAATACTATTATCAATTTTCAGTTTAACTTTTTACTAAATGAAATCTATTATCACAGCAGCACTCGCCGCATTAGCTTTATCGACCAACGTGAAAGGGCAGAGCCTGCTTTACCCCCAACATTTCAATCTCTCGGAGATAACGGTTCTTGATGGACAGCAGAAGACGATGATGGAGCGTAACGCTTCGCTTCTCCTCGACTATGACGCAGATCGTCTCATGACACCTTTCGTGCGTCAGTCCGGTCTTTCCGACGTCTCCTCATCCAAGTACTACAAATGGACTGAGAAGCATCCATCATTCACAAATTGGGGTCTTGCCGACTGGAGCCTTGAGGGACATGTAGGAGGACATTACGTGACTGCTCTGTCGCTCGCTTACGCGGCTTTGAATGACGGCAGTGACACTCAGAACACGCTGAGGAAACAGATCAAGGAACGCCTGGACTATTGCGTGGAGATAATGAGGGATTGTCAGAACGCATACAAGGATAACACGGAGGGACTGTACGGATTCATCGGAGGACAGCCTATCAACCAGATTTGGACAGGACTTTACGCCAACAACCTCACAGAGTTCAAGAAATATGGTGGCTGGGTACCTTTCTATTGCCAGCACAAGATACTGGCGGGTTTACGTGACGCTTACGTGTATGCAGGCAACAAGACCGCTAAGGAGGCGTTCAAAGACCTGAGCGATTGGAGCGTCAACGTCATCAGTAACCTGTCCTATGCTGACATGCAAACTGTGCTAAACTGGGAACATGGAGGCATGAACGAGACTCTGGCTGACGCTTATAAGATTTTCGGAGACACGAAGTATCTCGACGCGGCAGTAAGGTATAGTCATCAGGCAATGGTGGACGGCATGAAGACTTTCTCCGGCACTTTTCTCGACGGCAAGCACGCTAACACTCAAGTTCCGAAATATATCGGCTTCGAGCGTATCTGGCAGGAATACCAGTCGGGCGAGACTACACAGAAAATCAAAGACTACAGAAACGCAGTGCTTAACTTTTGGGATGACGTAGCTTACAACAGAACGGTGTGCATCGGAGGTAACAGCGTGAGCGAGCACTTCGTGCGTCACGCCAACGGAGCGAGCTACATCAACAACCTCGACGGACCGGAATCCTGTAACTCTAACAATATGCTGAAATTGTCCGAGGACTTGTTTGACGACACACACGATGTGAGATACGCTGACTTCTACGAGAGCACCATGTATAACCACATCATGTCAACACAGGACCCGGAGACTGGCGGTTTTGTATATTTCACGTCCTTACGACCACAAAGCTACAGGATCTACAGCCAGGTGAACCAAGGCATGTGGTGCTGCGTGGGAACAGGCATGGAGAATCACAGCAAGTACGCTCACTTCGCATACACACACAGCACGAACAACGACACGCTGTACGTCAACCTGTTCATCCCGTCAGAACTCAAAAGCAGTAAGTTCGGAATAAGACAGGAAACGGCGTTCCCTTTCGAGCAAAAGAGTAAGATCACAATAACTAAAAGCGGCACTTTCACACTGGCCATACGTAAACCAAGCTGGGTGGAGAACGGCGGATCATACACTTACACCACCAAGAAATGGAAGAAAGGAGAAACCGTTGACATCGACCTGCCTATGACTCTCAGCATAGAGTCATGTCCTGACTACAACGATTACGTGGCAGTGAAATATGGACCGATACTTCTTGCCGCCAGAACAGATACGGAGGACGAACTACAGAACGAGTACGGAGGAGAAGGACGAATGGACCACGCACCGGGAAGCAGGGCAAGCATCAAGACTCTCAGCTCGTCTCCTCTGGTGATTGGAGAACGTGACAAAATGATGGACAGTATCAGTGTCACCGACATATACAAGCTCATGTTCAGCATGAAGACATATAACAAAGGTGTGGTGACACTTGAACCATTTAACGGAATACATCACTCACGCTACGCCTGCTATTTCTACCAGGCCACTCCAGAGCGCTACGCCGCTTCCACGATGGGACAGGCCGACGCCATCGAGCAGGCTCTCCTCGCAAGGACATTGGACTTCGTGGCGACAGGCGAACAACAGAGTGAGGCGGGACACGAGGCAAAATATTCATCCGGGTCAACAAGCGGATCTTATATCGGAGAGACTTATCGTGACGCTAAAAGCAATGAATATGTGCAGTACACGTTGGAGAACGTCACTAAGGAGACCACTAACGTCTCAATCATGCTCCGCATGATAACAGCAGACAAGAACAGAGCCATGAGCATCTACATAGACGACACGAAAATATCTGACTACACCGTGACGCCAACCAGCAAAAACGCTGACGAGAACGGCTTCTATAATATTGAGTTCCGCATTCCTGATAATCTTCTGATTGATGCCTCTGGTAACGTGAAGTCTAAACTGACATTCAAGGCTGTGGCCTCACCAAACACGCTGCTGCCAGGCTTGTATTACCTCAGACTTCTGAAAGACTACAAGGACAACACGTACTCTTGGAGATGCACAGACTGGAAGACGGGTGACAGCGGACGTTTGTCACAGTCTGACATGACTTACGACACAAGCAATAACACGATAATCATAAATGCAGGGACAGGCGTTAACAACGTCTGTCTCTCATTTGATTATGAGAATAACGACTACACGATAGCTAAGTCTCAGAAATACCTTGTGGTACACGGCAGCAACCTGTCATTAACAACCGGAAAGAACTATCTGTGGTGGTTGAACGGAGTAAATAAAGGGTCAAGCGTCAGACCAGCGTTGACAAAGAACATCAGCGTTACAAACAATGACGGCACGACAAGTGAGGAGGCGGTCATTGCCTGGGACATGACAACGTCCGGACTCGACGGCAACAACACCGGCGACCCGCTGTCCATATCAAGAGGACTAACAATATTCGGTCTGACATCCTCCAGCGGCACAAGTGTCATCAAATACGTTGGATTTCATTCCGACATTGATGAGTACACCAGTGCTTTAGATGTCAGACATATAAATACCGAAAATGATAAACAGATGATATATACCATCAACGGGACAAACAGCAAAAACTTAACTAATGGTATATATATAGTAAATGGTAAGAAGATATTAGTAAGATAAAAGAATAATGCACAAACAGCGGTGCGCATTATTCTTTTATCTGTCATCTCATCAATCATCATATCCTGGATTCTGAGTGAGATAAGGATTATTTAGAAGTTCCGCATTTGCTATCGGGAACAGAGCCTTATAAGACTCCCACTTCTTCCACTCAACTTTTGAGAGCACGTCATCAATGCGATTTGTTCTCTTCAAGTCAAACCAGCGATGTCCAAGCTCGGCGAAGAACTCTCTCTGACGCTCACCCTCGATGAGCAGCAGGACATCGTCAACGGATGTGAGCACAGAATCAGCCACTCCCGCTCTGTTTCTTATCTTATTCACGTCAGACAAAGCTTCCTTGACGTTACCAAGATGAGCATTCGCCTCTGCTCGTATCAGATACTGCTCAGCGAGACGGAACCAGACCTGATACTCATACTCCTCAGTCTTTGACGGCGTCGCTCTGTTCTTATACTTATAAGGATAGTACACACCTTTCTTGTCAGCTATCCAGTTGGTGCCTCTCTTGTCGGCAGGGTCCGACGTGAGAGAAGCGAGAAGCTCGGGAGAGATCTGATAATTGACATTATTACCGCTTGGCACTAACATATACCCCTCACGTGTATACCCCACATATGTTCCGGTACCACTGTATCCCTCCATATTAGCGCACATGATAGACTCTTTGCTGGAAGCCCTGAAGACATTGTCTAAATCCTCCAGCTGATACCTCGTGCCAATACCTCCGTCAGCTACAGGCAGCAACTTCTCAGACATCGCCTTCGCCTTTTCCCACTCACCCATATAGAGATAAACTCTGGCAAGGAAAGCATAGCAAGCGTCTGATGTGATGTATGTGACGTCATCAGTAGCGCCATCCAGATACTCCGCAGCCTTTGTAAGATCGCTAATAATCACATCATACACCTGAGACTGTGCCACACGAGGCGTGTTGGCAGTCTTGTTGAAGTCAGTCACCATGACCAAAGGTACGTCACCATAAGAGTTCACGAGCACGAAGTACGGAAAAGCGCGGAAAAACAGAGCCTCGCCCAGGTACCTGTCACGTGAGTCAGAGTCGATAATCGACGTACCCTCAACATTAGTGATGAAATCATTAGACTGGTATATCGCCTTGTACAAACGCTGCCATATCGTCGCCATCATAGACGTCTGGGACGTATATGTGTTCTCATAATACTCGGCATAGGATGTGAGACGGTACTTCAGCTCATCGCTGAACATACTATAATACAATGGCATATATGTGTAATACACCGAAGAGCAAAGCCAGTTATTGACATACAGTCCGACACGAGCCGCCTCAATTCCGTCCTTCGATGTGAAAACCTGCTCAGTGACAAGACTGGACGTCGGTGAATCCACTTCGAGCAAGTCATCACAACTTGTCAACAAAAGAGAGCATAAAGCTGACACGACAAGTCCTTTATTTAATAAACTCATTCTCATTTTAATCTTTATATTTTATCTGTTACAGAGACAAATTCAAACCGAAAGAAAAAGAAGTCAAAGGTGGGATGTATCCATTAGCTGTCTCTGGACTATAACCGTCATATCCAGTTATAGTAAACAAATTGTTTCCCTGTATGTACACAGACACATTATCTATTCCCGCAGGACGTATAAGCTTACGAGGCAAAGAGTAAGTCAGCTTAATGTTGCTGAGCTTCAGGTACGAGCCGTTGCTAAGTCCGAAATCCGAAGAGCTCAGCTTTGTCGTAGCGGTGTATATGTCACTTGACGTGGTGGTAGTGAGACCTGGGTATTTAGCGTCGACGCCAGGAGTAGTCCAGCTGTTCTGTGCCCATTCTCTCAGTACATTATACATCATACCCGTTGGATAGTCATAGCTATAGTAGAAGCCGTTCTGGTTTGGCTTGATGCGGAAATAGAAGGAGACGTCGAGCGTGAATCCGTTCCATTTGACGGTATTGTTCAGTCCACCATACATCTTCGGGTCGAAGTCGCCGAGATACTGATAGTCTGCACTTGTGAGCTTACCATCGCCGTTGACGTCCTCAAACATAGGCACACCAGTCTGATTATCTATACCGAGATACTTATATCGTCTGATGAGGTTGATACTCTTACCTATGATGTATGTGGAAGAGTATGCCGATGACTCGAGGTTCTCATACTCCAGCAGTTTGTTTCTTGGAATAGTGATGTTGAGCGATGTTGTCCAGTTCAATCCCTTCTTTTCTATGTTACGTGTGTTGAGTTCGAACTCCCAACCAGTGTTCTGAATAAGCGCATTGATATTAGTTGTCACGGATGTCGATCCAGACTGTCCTGCCACCTTCATCGCCTTGTTGATCTCCGAGCTACGGTTACAGTAATAGTTAGTGCTGAAAAGAATCCTGTCGTTGAGGAATCCGAGCTCCAGTCCGAGGTCGAACTTCTTCACCGTCTCCCAGTGCAGGTTCTCGTCAGACAGTCCGTCAGGAACGATACCCGTCGCTCCGTTGTAAGGATACTTAGACACAGAGTAAGTGGTGAGATAAGCGAAGCTACCGACATTGTCGTTACCAGTCTTACCGTAGCTTGAGCGCAGCTTACCGAAGCTCAGCCATTTCAGTCTTTCATTCTCTTTGACAAACTTCTCGTTAGAGAATATCCATCCTCCACCAACAGAGTAGAAGTTACCCCATCTCTTTCCCGGTCCGAAGTGAGATGAGCCGTCACGTCTGAAAGTGAGGTTTAGCAGGTAACGTTCTTTATAGTTATAACCGACACGTGCAAACAGAGAGGCAGTCTTATTCTGAGTCTCCGGGTTGTTATGTGTCGTGATGATACTTGCGGCAGCAGCGTTCTTAATGAACATATCTCCAGGGAATCCCTTAGTATAGAGCGCAATAGCCCTTGTTGTAGTGTACTCATACGTTCCTCCCAACAGGAAATCCGTCTTACCTCCTAATATATTAGCCTGATAAGTGAGCTGAGGCTCGATGTCCACAGTCTGCACATTGAGAGAAGTATAGTCACCATATTCATAAGACGTGTCGCTATAAGGATTCTGGTAATAGCTGTCGTATCCGTTATTCTGGTTACTTCCACTGAAGTTATAACCTATGTTCACCTTTGCCACCAGCTTATCCCAGATGTTATAGCCAGCTTTGAGATTAGCCATCACACTTGTCACGTCATTGCGTCCCTCATATCCTCGTCCTGACAGCGGAGCCTTAAAGTCAGGGTCATCCGGAATCCAGTAAGGGTTTCCGTTATCATCGTACGGAGGAGTGTTAGGTGCAGTGTTCATGTATGCGTAAGAGCATATCGCAGCATACGCTTTCTCAGAAAGGTTATTGACACTAACGTTAGCCTCGAGGTTGAATCTGTTGTCAAGGCTATGGTGTTGAACATTAGCGCGTCCGGTCCAACGAGTGTAAGTATCCTTACCTGTTGAGACAGTCTTTGACTTATAATACGAACCGCTGACGAGGAAAGATGTGGTGTTGTTTCCGCCGCTCACCTTGAGATTCACGTCCTCAGCCCATGCCGTCTTACCCATAATCTGGCTCTGCCAGTCGTAGTCAGCATCCTGGTCCCAGAGGAAGATGTCAGGAAAGTTAGACGCGTTCCAGTCACTCTCCTTCACGTCACCACGTGCGAGGTCGGCGGCGAAAGCCTGTTTACGGTATTCCAGGTATTCAGAAGTACTGAGATAGTCAAGTCGTTTGCTCATCCATTGTGCCGTGGCACTTGTTGAGAACTCCACCTTCGTCTTACCCTCGCGACCTTTCTTAGTCGTGATAATCACGACGCCGTTGGCACCGCGTGTACCATAAATGGCAGTGGCGTCCGCATCCTTAAGGATCTCCATACTCTCGATGTCATCCGGGTTAAGGAATGTCAACGGGTCCGGAGTCTCAAATATACCCTCCTTGATGTAGCTGACAGGATTCTCGTCACTGTGAGCTATCGTCACTCCATCGACGATGTAAAGAGGCATGTTATAATATCTGTTGGTGGACAAGGTGTTGTACCCTCGAATCACGATCTTCGAGTTTGCCCCACCAGGCACACCTGAGCCTTGTTCAACATACACTCCGGCGGCGTTACCCTGAAGAGCCAAAATAGGTGAGTCGTTCGTAGCGTCCGCCACCACATCTCCCTTGACCTTTGCCACGGAGCCGGTGAGCATACGTCTGGATGACTCACCATAACCAATCACGACGACATCATTGAGAGAGTACTGGTCGTTTTTCATCACGACAGTACCAACGTCAGTCAACTCATCATCGTACACGTCCAACTCAAAATTATCAAAACCGATATACTTGAACACCAAGTGCAGAGGATAATTCAAGTTAGACACATTAAGACGGAATCTACCATTGATATCCGTAGCAGCTCCAGTACTCATGTTCTGGCTGGGTCTGACGATAACACCGACAAGTGGCTCATTCGTTGCGTCAACAACGGTACCTTCTATGATTTGGGCGTTGACAGCCTGAGACCACGAAGTTAAAAAAACACAAAGCGCAACAAAAAAAACAGGCAGATTAATACCCTGTCTTAATAAATATTTTACCTTTGTCATGTCTATAAAATTTGGAGCACCAAATGACTGTCAGTCATTCGCAGTGAGCAGATAGTCATGTTGGTGCTCTCGTTTTTTAGAATTCACTCTAAAAAAGATACTTATACAATACTTATAAGTATCCAAATAACACTTTACTTAATAACTGTTGCTCAGTCAAGCTGCTCCACAGTGTAGTTTATAGTCTTGAAAGACTCTACCATCTGAGCAGGTGAAGTCTTAGCCTTGTCATAATTGACTGTCACGACCTTTGTTGTCACGTCAACGTCAACATTGCTCACGCCCTCTACAGCAGTCAAGAGCTTCTTCACCTTGTTAGCGCATCCGCCACATCTGATCTGAGACGCCTTGAACTTAACCACGTCACCAGCGGCAGCAGTCTCTGCAGCCTTCTCCTTGCAGCAGCTCTTCTTCTCACCAGCGGCAGCAGTCTCTGCAGACTTGTTCTTGCAGCATCCACCCTTCTTCTCACCTGCGGCAGCCTCTGCTGACTTGCTCTTGCAGCATCCACCCTTCTTTTCACCTGCGGCAGACTGGTTAGCGATAGCAGAAGCCTCAGTTGCCTTGTAGTCAATCTTAGCGAAAGCAGCTACAAGCTTATCTGTATTAGTCTTGTCAGCGTCATATTCGATTGTCACAGTCTTTGTGGTAAGATCAGTCTTGATATCCTTAACCCCCTTCTCAAACTTCAGACCGTTCTTGATACGGTTCTCACAGCTGCTGCAGTGCATCTGCGGATTAGTGTTGAAAACTACAGTTTTAATGTCCTTAGCAAAACCTACGGCTGCGAAAGCGAGAGCAGCCAAAGTCAAATTGAACTTTTTCATTTTATTAATTATTGATTTTAAATGTATAAATTAAATTCCGATAGTCATATAGAAGAATTGTCAGCAAGTAAAGTGTCGTACATTGCCATGATCAGATCTCATTCCAGTTAAAACGTACGCCGACATAAAACATAGAGCCGTGTATTGGTCCCCAGATAAGAGTTGAGTCAAAGTTGCCGCTCCACGGATTATCAGCGTTGATGATAGGATTCTTCTGTTTGAATCCAGTGAGGTTCTCACCGCCCGCGTAAATGGAGAAATGGCGGAAATGACGAGTGACCTGTGCACTAAGCTGTTCGTAAGCCTTGAAAGTGCTGTTCCATGAGCTGGTACCGTCGTCCATGATATATGACGCCGGTATGCGTCCGTTACCATTCATCTGCAGAGTGACGTCAAACTGCCACTTCTCCAGTCCCGGTTTGTAAGACAGTGTCAGCAGTCCCTTATACCTGCTCGTGAGAGGTTTCTCTCTCAACACACCCCCATACGTACACTTCACGTCAGTGTACCTGTATGCCGCTGTCGCTGTGAATCCCTTGAAGAAAGGATAAGACAACTCCATCTGCACCGTGTGTGAGTACGAGTCACCATTAAGGTTAGTAAAGATTACCGAGTGAGGATCCGAGTCCATATCGACGACAAGCTGATGAATGAAGTCTGTGTAGTAATATTCAGCGTCAAACTTCAGCGTCTTACCGCCTACCGGTATATTCAGTTGTGCGCTGACTCCATAGTTCCATGCCTCGTCCTGGTCAGGGTTAGCGTCCACCACAATCTTTCTGCCGCTGGCAAACAAGAAGTTGTTCTCCGCCATCACATGGTTTGAGCGATATCCCTTACCTGCAGAGGCTCTGAGAGAGAACACATCGCTTGGTGACCACTTCAGATGTGTCCTTGGAGTCAGGAACGAACCGTAGACATCGCTGTGATCAGTGCGTAGCCCCACCATCAGAGTCAGGTTATCCTTCATCTTATAGGTATACTGCGCATATGCTCCCGACGTCGTCTCTTTCTCGCGGCTCAGCGACAGTGTAGCGTCAGCCACGTTGTCGAGATTATAATACTGCTTGAAATAATCGTGGTTCATGCTGACACCCGCAGACAAGCTGTGGTGCTCACCATAGTCAGCCTCATACATCAGAGACGCGTAGAGGTTCTTTTCGTTGACGTTATACTCCTTATAACCATAGGTGGCGTCCTGATTATGTAAGGTGCCAGATAACATGAGTGCTATGTTTGTGTTGTGACTGTCATTGAAGATATACGCATTCTTGGCGAATGCCTCATATCTCTCATTCTCTATGTCGATGACGTAAAGCGGTGACGAGTGTCCCACATGGTGTGATGTCTGACCACCTGTCCTCGTCTCCTTCATACCTTTCACTGAGAACTGTGTCAACAGATGCTTATCCTTATAGAACCAGCGATTCTGTACATTATACTGACGCACCTTAGGCATATCCATGAAGCCGTCGTCATTGTCGTCATGAGCTGAGTTAAGGTCTTCGTAGTGGAATAGCAACGCTGTCTTCCATTTCTCACTCACCTTCAGGTTACCCTGGAAGTTACCCTCGTAACGTCCTTTAGAGTTGACGTACGCGTTAGCCTCGAGGAAACGGGGAGCCTGTGGCTTTTTGAACTCCACGTTGATCTGTCCCGTTATGCTCTCATATCCGTTCTTGACCGACGAGCATCCCTTAGATACCTGAATGCTCTGCATCCATGTGCCCGGGATATATCCGAGCGCATAAGGTATTGACGCTCCGCGATAGTTAGGGATGTTCTCCGTAAGCATCTGCACATAGACGCCGGAAAGGCCCAACAGCTTAATCTGTTTAGCGCCTGTGGCGGCGTCAGCATAACTGACGTCAACCGACGGGTTAGTGGTGAAGCTCTCACCGAGGTTACAACATGCGGCTCTGAACAGCTCACCCTGTCCTATGACATCACCATTCATGATGCCGGACATTTTCAATGTGCCGCTCCGCTGAGCCACCAGACTGACCTCGCGCAGCTCTTTTCCCTCCACCAAAGTATCATTGAAGTTTGTTCCACCATCTCTCACCTCGTCCGCAAACACCTGAGCAGAGAGGCAAAATGACGCAAAACCTAAAAACACTACCTTCTTACTATTCATTTCTGTGTCGTATATATAGTAAACGACATTATTATTTTCTTTTAAAAGAACAAAGTGTCTTTAATTGCTCATTGGGCATCGCCCATTTGGCAAAAGCCTCGTCAACCTTGGCCTCCAAAGCGGCTTTGCTATTGAAAAACACGTTGTGGGTGTTTTCGCGTCTTGTTATACGCCACACCTGCTCTATCGGGTTCAGGTCTGGCGAATAGGGTGGCAGCTTTATGAAAACCACCTTTTCCCTGATATCTGCGTATTCGAGATTCCTCTCGTCCTCAATCAGCCTTATTGCTTTTTTGTGCCATGGGGCGTTGTCCATAATTATGGCGAACTTCTTCCCATCCTCTATAGGGGTGGCCTTGACGTACTCCCTCACGCCGTCGATGGTGGTGGCAAAGGTAAACCAGTCGGGCTTGTGCATGAAAAGCCGCCCTGTGTCTGGGCGAACAAATCCGCTGTATGAGACTTTGTGGTTTCCGGGGAGCGACTTTACCTGTGGCGCACTTCCCTTTTTGTACCACGCCGAGGTGATTGTCGTCTGCACCTGGAAATGCACCTCGTCCTGATACGTTGGAACCAGGTTCGGGTCGGCCTCCACCTCCGCTATTTTTTTTTGAAGGATTCGCGGGCCTCGCTCTGCTCAGAGTCCTTGCTGGGGTATGTCTGAGGACGGATTTTTG
>CALCEL010000019.1 GCA_937900485.1 uncultured Prevotellaceae bacterium | reverse complement strand
CGGCTTCGAGTACGGCGACACCTTGACCGCCGGATTGCATCTCGACACCTTGTTCCTGCAAAACATCTACGGTTGCGACAGTACAGTGTATCTCGCTCTGACCGTCAATCCGATACATGACACCTTGTTCATGGACACCATCTGTGAGAATATGGACTATGTCATGCACGGCTTCGAGTACGGTGACACCTTGGTGATGGGAACTTATTACGATACCTTGTTCCTGCAGAATATCTACGGTTGCGACAGTACTGTGTATCTCGCTTTGACCGTCAATCCGATACACGACACTTTGTTCAGAGACACCATCTGTGAGAATATGGACTACGCCATGCACGGCTTCGTATATGGTGATACGTTAACAGCCGGATTGCATCTCGACACCTTGTTCTTGCATAACATCTATGGTTGCAACAGTACTATTTATCTTGAATTGACAGTCAACCCGGTACACGAAATACAGTTCATAGATACCATCTGTGAAGGCATGTCATACGACAGCCTCGGCTTCGCATACGGCGACACCTTGATGATGGGAGATTATTATGACACCTTGTTCCTGCAAAATATCTACGGTTGCGACAGTACTGTGTATCTCGCTTTGACCGTCAATCCGATACACGACACTTTGTTCAGAGACACCATCTGTGAGAATATGGACTACGCCATGCACGGCTTCGTATATGGTGATACGTTAACAGCCGGATTGCATCTCGACACCTTGTTCTTGCATAACATCTATGGTTGCAACAGTACTATTTATCTTGAATTGACAGTCAACCCGGTACACGAAATACAGTTCATAGATACCATCTGTGAAGGCATGTCATACGACAGCCTCGGCTTCGCATACGGCGACACCTTGATGATGGGAGATTATTATGACACCTTGTTCCTGCAAAATATCTACGGTTGCGACAGTACTGTGTATCTCGCTTTGACCGTCAATCCGATACACGACACCTTGTTCATGGACACCATCTGTCAAGGCATGCCATACGACAGCCTCGGCTTCGCATATGGTGATACGTTAACAGCCGGTCTGCATCTCGACACCTTGTTCTTGAGTAACATTTACGGTTGCGACAGTACGGTCTATCTTGCTTTGACCGTCAATCCGATACACGACACCTTGTTCAGAGACACCATCTGCGAGAATATGGACTACGCCATGCATGGCTTCGAGTACGGCGACACCTTGACCGCCGGATTACATCTCGACACCTTGTTCTTAAGTAACATCTACGGTTGCGATAGTACAGTCTATC
>CALCEL010000018.1 GCA_937900485.1 uncultured Prevotellaceae bacterium | reverse complement strand
CGCTATGCGTATGCATGAACGGGAAAGGGGGCTTTATGAGGGACGACTATATATAATGCAAATGTTGGAGCGTTGAAGAATGTTGTTGTGTCTGTTGAGTATATAAAATGGGTTCTTATGAATTATATGAGAACAGAATATGTGTTGAAAGAGCTTGATTTATAATCTCACAGACTTATGCCTGTGATGTGAATAAAATCTAATGTTTTTTATTTTTTTAGTTTTTGTTTCATTTATAATTCATACATTTGTGTATGCAAAGGGGAAAGTGTGCTTTATTTTTTCCAAGTGCATAAATCTTTACGGAGTAATTATCAGTAATTCAAGAATGTAGATAATTCTTGGGGAAATTTTATTGTGTACTTGTGTTTATTTCTTCCTATTGCATGAGAAATACAAATCAAATTGTTTTTTGTATGTTTTGATGCGCAATCGATTTAGTTTGTGCATTTATTCTCGTGGCATAACTTAGCTGATGTTTCAGTCAAAGGGATTGCTTCTGTAGGAAAACTTAAAGTTGATTATAAATAAATAAATACTATAATATATATGGCAGATAGAAGAAACGTAGCCCTTATCACTGGTGTTACAGGACAAGATGGTTCTTATCTCTCAGAGTTTTTGCTGGAAAAAGGATATGAAGTACATGGTATCATACGACGTTCGTCCGTGGATTTTCGTGAACGTATAGCTCATCTCGAGGGGCGTCCTAATTTTCATCTTCATTTTGGCGATCTTGGTGATTCTATGGCCTTGGTGAAAATTGTAGGCTTGGTTAAGCCTACTGAGATTTATAACCTTGCAGCCCAAAGTCATGTTCAAGTAAGCTTTGATTCACCGGAGTATACTGCAGACGTTGATGCGACTGGTGTTTTACGTGTTTTAGAGGCTGTACGTGCTTGTGGATTGGAGAAAGACTGTCGTATATATCAAGCATCTACATCAGAACTTTATGGCAAAGTGGAAGAAGTGCCTCAGAATGAGAATACACCATTCCATCCATATTCTCCATATGCGGTTGCTAAGTTGTATGGTTTCTGGATTGTTAAGGAGTATCGTGAGGCCTATGGTATGTTCTGCTGTTCTGGAATTCTTTTCAACCATGAGTCTGAAAGACGTGGTGAGACTTTTGTTACAAGGAAAATCACGCTGGCAGCAGCTCGCATAGCTCAGGGAAAACAAGATAAATTGTATTTGGGAAATCTGTCTAGTTTGCGTGATTGGGGATACGCCAAGGATTATGTTGAGTGTATGTGGCTTATTCTTCAGAATGAAAAACCTGAGGACTTTGTCATTGCTACAGGTGTTCAACACTCTGTTCGTGACTTCGCCTATTATGCTTTCAAACATGTAGGAATTGAACTTAAGTTTGAAGGACATGATATGGATGAAAAGGGTGTTTGTGTCTCTGGACCTGCAGAACTTATCGGTAAGACTCTTGTAGAAGTTAGTAAGGATTTTTATCGTCCGACAGACGTAGTGAACTTATGGGGCGATCCGACAAAAGCTAAAGCAAAGCTTGGATGGAATCCGTCGAAAACAAGTTTTGAAGAACTTGTAAAGATAATGGTGGAGTCTGATATGGCCAAGGTGGCCGCAGAAGGAGCCGCAGAGAAAGTAAGGACAAATCTGGCTGAGTATCTTGAGAAAGGTATCGTGAAATAGTATTGACGGACGTTATGTTCTCTTTATGAAAATCTCTAAATTGACATCAGAAAAGTTATTGTTGCTTGACCTTCTAAAGGCGCAGATATGGCAAGAGCCTGTTGATGATATAGTCTTACCTTTGCGCCTTGACGACTGGAACAGACTAATGGATTTGGCATATACGCAACTTGTGGTATGTTTCATTTCCAAGGCTTGCTTACGTCATAAAGACGCTGACAGTATTCCTCATGATATAGCGGATGAAATGAAAGCTATACTTGCGGAAAATGCGAGGATTCACGAAGAGCACAATAAGCTTGTCGTAGAATTGTTTGACATATTTAAGTCAAAAGGTCTATCGCCAATATTAATGAAGGGACAAAGTTTGGCGAAGTTATATCCAGAACCGGAACTTAGACAGTGCGGTGATATAGATATCTATTTCTCTTCTGATGAGTATGAATCTGCCAAGGTTTACATGATGAGTGTCGAGGATGAGATCTCCAAAAGGAAAAAGGAGTCATTCTTGCATTTTAATTCTATGTACAAAGGGGTGACAGTAGAATTGCATAGGCATTTCTCGAATATGGCAAATCCAATTGAGAATAAACGTTTTCAGAAGTGGACTTTAGAGATGTTGAGTGAAAAACAAGAGAAAATCATGATATCCAATTATGAGGTACGTGTCCCAACCCCGCTTTTCAACTTGTTTTTTGTTTTTCGACACATGTGGCATCATTTTGAGGAAAGTGGTATCAGTCTGAGACAGTTATGTGATGTAATGATGTTGACACATCATTATAGGGATAAAATACAAGAGTCGGATTTACAAGTTAAACTTAGTAACTATGATGCTGTTGGGCATTGGCAGATAGTGTCTAATATATTTGTGGATTTTCTAGGCATGCCAAATAATAGGATTGTTTGCTGTGACAAGTCGAAAATGAATAAATCCCAAAGAATGTTACAAATTTTATTTGATACAACTTTTAATACGGGATATTTTCGGCCGAAGACAGATAAGAAATGGAAACATCGTATTGATTTACACAAGAGTCGATTTCGCCGTTTGATGCTTCTCTTACCTATAGCCGGTTGTAGTTCTGTTTGGCGTTATTTGAGATGGACTAATTCTTTTCCATACAGAATAGCATTATCTTTGGCTGGAAAGGTGGAGTGATGATGTCTTATATTGTTTAGTGTAATTGATTTGTAGAAATTCTCGTTAATTAAATGTCTGTAAAATCTCCTTTAGTACGTAAGGTTATTGCTACGGAGCTATATAGTTTGGAGGAAATATTCTCCATGAAAGGGAGAATATATACATTTTTGAATCCTGTTTCATACTTGTTAGCGATAAAGAATAAGGAATTGTTTGCGCCGTTTGATGGTATTTTCGCTGATGGTTCTTTGTTTGTGGGGGCAATATTGTTGTTGTACCATCATCTTGTTAGTAGAAGAAGTTTCGATATGACGTCATTGGCTCCAGAATTGTTTAATAATGCCAATCGGAATAACAAAAAGGTTTGTGTGGTTGCTACGAGACAGGAAATTCTCGATGTTGCGTTGGACAAGTTGTCAAAAGAATATGACAATATAAAATGGACAGGTTGCAGAAACGGTTTCTTTGAAAGTGATGAAGATATGCTTAAGGCTGCGAAGAAGGTGGTTGATTGTAATCCTGATTTTCTGATAGTAGGCATGGGAGCGAAGATGCAGGAGAAATTTTTGTTGATGTGTCGTGATGTTGGTTTCCGAGGGATAGGGTTCACTTGTGGCGGATTTGTTCATCAGTATGCGATTAATGGGGCACACGATTATTATCCGGAGTGGATGAACAAACTCAATGTACGTTTCATATATAGAATGTACAAAGAACCTCATACACGAATACGATATGCGGAAGCTGCGTTGAAGTTCCCGTATTGTTTTTTAAAAGAGAAAATTGAGAGTTATTTCTAGTCAGATGTATAATCTGGTGTGTAGAGATTCACTCTTTTTGTTATTTTGGATAATATACGATTATGAGAGAATTTGATAAAATAAGAATAGCAGTTGCCGGAACTGGTTATGTCGGTCTGAGTATAGCGACTCTTCTTGCTCAACATCATGAGGTGGTGGCTGTTGATGTAATAGAGGATAAGGTAAACAAGATAAACAATGGTGTGTCGCCAATACAGGATGACTATATTGAGAAATATCTGTCAGAGAAAAATCTTAATCTGCGTGCGACATTGGATGGTTCTTCCGCTTATCGTGACGCCGACTTTGTGGTTATTGCCGCACCAACAAACTATGATCCTGTAAAAAACTATTTTGACACAAGCCATGTGGAGGAAGTCATAGACTTGGTGCTTGAGGTAAATCCGGATGCGGTAATGGTGATAAAAAGTACTATTCCTGTAGGATACACGAGAAGTTTGTACGTCAAATACGCCGCAAAGGGAGTCAAGAAGTTTAACCTTTTGTTCTCTCCTGAGTTTTTGCGTGAGAGCAAAGCGTTGTATGACAACTTATATCCAAGCAGGATTATCGTTGGTTATCCTAAAATTATTAATCACGAGGATTTCAATGATGAGAATGCTGCGATAAGAAAGATAGCGGATATTCCTTATTTAGAGAGTGCTGCGCGAGTATTTGCGGATCTCTTGAAGGAAGGTGCGATCAAAGAGAATATTGACACGCTCTTCATGGGTATGAAGGAAGCTGAGGCTGTCAAACTGTTTGCGAATACTTATCTTGCTTTACGTGTCAGTTACTTTAACGAACTTGATACTTATGCGGAGGTTAAAGGACTTGACACTCAGGCAATCATACAGGGTGTTGGACTTGACCCGCGTATAGGCACGCACTATAATAATCCATCCTTTGGCTATGGCGGATACTGTCTCCCGAAGGATACTAAGCAGTTGTTGGCCAACTATCAGGATGTGCCACAGAACATGATGTCTGCCATTGTGGAGAGTAACAGAACCAGGAAGGATTTTATTGCAGACAGGATATTGAGAAAGGCGGGTTATTACGACTACGGAGCTAAAGGACAATATAGTGTCAGTGAGGAGAAGAAATGTGTCATCGGATTATATCGACTGACCATGAAGAGTAATTCTGACAACTTCCGTCAGTCTGCCATTCAAGGCATCATGAAACGTATCAAGGCAAAGGGTGCCGAGGTGATTATTTTTGAGCCTACTTTGGAGGATGGAACAACGTTCTTTGGAAGTAAGATAGTTAATGACCTCGCAAAGTTCAAAAGTGAGTCTGACGCCATTGTCGCGAACAGATATGACACATGTCTTGATGATGTCATTAATAAAGTATATACTCGTGATATCTTCAGAAGAGACTAAGCGGGATTCTTAAGAGGCTTTGTCGAAGTCTTACAAAATGATATGTTGAGGCTGAGACAACATCAAAGAACAATGAGAATAGTCCATTCCTGCTTTAATCGGGCCGGGATGGACTATTTTCTTTCATGACAGTGATGGTCTCTTGCTAACACCTTGACCCTCGTATGTCTCTGTGATGGCAGATGAGCATTTGGGAGAGTGGTGAATAGTGAGTATTATTGATATGGATAAAAAGAGTGATGGGAATGAGTGAGAATAAAGAGGAAAGATATGGTGCTTTGCGCAGGGTGAAGATGTGGTTGCAGATGTTGTCTTTCAGGACTGGTGTAATCGTCTTGTTATGTTGCATACCATTGTATATCCTGTCTTTTGCTCAGATGATGTTGCCTATCAGTGCTGCCGCAAAAGCTGTGTTGTGGACCGTTCTGTTCGGGCTGGCAAAGACATGTCAGTATGGTGGGCTGACGATTCTTGGTGCTGAAGGGTACAAGCGTTTGAAGGCCTGTCTAGCGAGAAAGAGAAGGTGATACGTTCAACCTAAGAAGAACAGGCTGACCCCGAAGACTGAGATGACGGCGCCGAGTACGGTACGCCATGTGATTTTTTGTTTGAACAGCCAGTAAGAGGGCAGTATGATTATTATGGGTGTCAGAGCCATCAGTGTGGAGGCAATGCCAGCGCTGGTGTGTTGCACTGCCATCAGTGAGAAGCCCACTCCAACGAACGGGCCAAAGATGGTAGTGGCTGTAGCTACAGTCATTCCCTTGTGGTCATGGAGTGCCTCACATAGAGGCTTGAAGCCGTCACGGAGATACAGCATGAGGCTGAAGCCTATAATGCCGGCTATACATCTTATGAAATTGGCGCTGAAGGGTATCAGCCATTCTGGCATCGAGTCCGTATTATAATGGTCCATGCCAATCTTGCTGAGCACTAAGCCAACGCCTTGGCATAAGGCGGCGCCAACTGCCAAGAGGACCCCGTTAAGTGGTAGTTTGAGAGATATACGATGACGTTCGCCGCGTCCCAAGACGGAGATTCCGATGCCTGAGAGGGTGATGAGCATTGCTGTCACGCTCATAGTGGACATCTGCTGACCCAGCGTGAACCATGCCATCAAGGCTGCTGCCAATGGAGCTAGTGTCATGAACAATTGTCCGTAGCGTGAACCGATGATGATGTAGCACTGGAAGAGGCAGAAGTCGCCTATCACATAACCCACAATGCCTGACAGAAACATCCATCCGCAAGCTTCCGCAGACCCTATGGGCGGAAGTGGACTTCCGGTGGCATACCAGATGAGGATTACGGAGAACAGCAGTGTCAACGACATACGCAGCACATTCAGTGTGAGGTTACCCAGTCGTTTGCTGCCTAATTCACTTAACAGTGCGGTAGCAGTCCATGAGAACGCCACGCCAATGGAAATCAATTCACCAAAATATGTCACGACTCCTTAAATGATGTGTTTGCTGAAAACTATTTCTTAATCCCTCTGAGGCTTCGATTCCCTTGCGAATTTAAATAACTCGAGAGGCAGATGACAGTATCCGTCCGGATTTTTGTCGAGGTAGTCCTGGTGATATTCCTCGGCGGTGTAGAAATTGTTGAGAGGCTGTTTTTCCACGACTATCTCGTCTTCGTATTTTGCCTGCTCAGCCTGGTATACCTCCTCGATGATGTCTTTATCATTCTCGTCTGTGTAGTATATGCCAGTACGGTAGCGAGTGCCCTCGTCATGTCCTTGTTTGTTGAGGCTTGTCGGGTCGATAGCCTTGAAGAACATCTTAAGCAGAAAGCGCAATCCGACTGTCTCAGGATCATAGACCACGTGAACAGTCTCTGCAAATCCTGTCGTGTCAGTGTAAACCTCCTTATATGTCGGATTATTGGTATGTCCATTGGCAAAGCCGACATCAGTCTTTATCACTCCGTCAATTTGTTTGAAGAAATGCTCTGTACCCCAAAAACATCCTCCTGCAAGATAAATCTCTTTCATAGTTTATTCGTTTAGAATTTAATGATGCTAAAAACATCACAAAGATAATCATATTTCATCAATTATCGTTGGAGTTGGTCTGGTTAGAAACGTGTGACTTGATAATTTGTTATTTCTGACAGTAAAACTTCAAGAAGAAAGTCAATCCTATCCGCGATGTCAGTATGAACTGCGTTGCGGATAGGATTTTTTGTTACATTCAGAGATAGATCGCATTTACCAGATTTCCTATCCGTACCACCAAATTTTGCTGTTCAAAACTCCTCTTTTTTCGTTGACACGTGTCAGCGAAAAAATGACTTTCAGTTTTTTCTCGTGGCTTATTCGGCGTCTGAAATTCTTAGGTTAGGACGTTGAAAAGTTCAGGTTGGGATTTTTAAATTCTCAGACCTGTTTGTTGTGTATATCCTAACCTGAGAATTTCAAAAAAGACACCTTAGATTTTTAGTAACCTTGTTTTAAGATTATCAGCAAGTTAACCTATTTTTGACGGAACGCGGGCATAGGAAATTTCGTCACACTGCAAATTGTCCTTTATTCCTCCTGTTTTTATCATGATAGCTGAGTGTCGTATGGGAAAACGAAGGGTACCCCGTAAGGTGTGACGTGGGTAATAGGCCTCCGTGTCTGTGGACTCTGAGTCAGTGACGGATTCGTCACCGAACAATTCAGAATAGCGAGGTGTTTCTTTTGGTATGTTGACTTCCTCTTTCCTTGCAATTCCAGTCTTGTCTGTGTATATGCCCGTTGTCCGTCCTCGTCTGTGGTGATGTTTGAACGGGATTCGCCTGTACCTGATTCTTCTTCTTCTTGGTTTTCATATTGGATGAAACTGCTCCATGGGGAGCGCGGCGGCTATGTCATATTAAGAGTGTGGGAACGTATCAGTCGTATCCTGTCCCGTACAGCCAAGTGGGGCATCTGACTTATGAGATGTGATGATTAGACACAAATGGCTGCTTGCGAATTGCATCGCAGACAGCCATTTGTGTATCGTATTGTTTTTGTGATTATTTGAGATTGTCGTTTTCTATCAGATTGAGCATCTTGACAGTAGCTTTGATGGCGGCCTCTGTTTGGTCGGCGTCAAGAGCGCGTGTACGATAGCTGTGCTCATTATACGTCCATGAGATCGTTGTCTGCACCAGGGCGTCGGTACGTCCGCCGGGCGGAATGCTCACCTGATAGTTTGTCAGCCATGGGAATGTGCGCTGAAGCTTATCCTTATAGATATGTCTGCACGCTCTAACAAAGGCGTCATACATACCGTCTCCCATGGCGCTCTCCTCATAGACCTCACCATTCACGTCCAGTTTCACACTGGCCATAGGCTTCAGCCCATACGCAGTAGTCACCATGTAGCTGACGAGCTTGACCTTGTCGTCAGGTGTGGTGTGTTTGAGCACGTCGCTGACGATATAAGGTAAGTCCTCCTGAGTGACAAGCTGTTTTTTGTCTCCCAGTTCAATGATTCTGTCTGTCACCCTTCTTGTCTGCTCAGGTGTCAGTTCGAGTCCTAGCTCCTCAAGGTTTTTCAGGATGTTCGCCTTGCCGGAGTTCTTTCCGAGTGCGTACGCTCTCTTGCGTCCGAAGCGTTCCGGCAACAGTGCGTTGCAGTACAGGCTATGTTTGTTGTCACCATCGGCGTGTACTCCTGCCACCTGTGTGAACACGGACTCTCCGATGATAGGCTTGTTTGGCGGCACTGCGATGCCGGAGAGATTCTCGACCATTCGGCTTACCTCGTTCAGCGTGGCCTCGTCTATGTTAGTGTTGATATGGCACTGGTCTCTCAGTATAGCCACGACACTTGACAGAGGTGCGTTGCCCGCCCGTTCGCCGAGTCCGTTGACGGCAGTGTGTATTCCAGTACATCCGTTCATGGCAGCTGCCATCACGTTGCTGGTAGCCAAGTCATAGTCGTTATGTGCGTGGAAATCAAAGTGCAGCTCTGGGTATCTGCTTGTCATTTCCTTGATGTACTTAGCGGTGAGTATCGGGTTCAGTATGCCAAGTGTGTCAGGCAGCATGAACCGTTTGATACCGCTGTCTCGTAATGCGTCGACAAAAGCGAAGACATACTCGGGAGAGTCGTTCATGCCGTTCGACCAGTCCTCAAGATACACGTTCACTCCGATACCCAGCTCCTTGGCATATTCGATGCTTTTTTTTATGTCTCGTATATGTTCATCCAGTGTCTTCTTCAGCTGGTATGTGCAGTGTTTCTCAGATCCTTTGCACAGCAAGTTGATGTTTCTGCATCCAGTCTCGTTAATCCAATCGAGTGATGTTTTTCCGTCCACGAAACCGAGAACCTCTATCTTTTCCAGACATCCCGCTTGTTTTGCCCATCGGCAAATCATGGTCACGGCCTCCTTCTCACCGTCCGACACTCTGGCGCTTGCCACCTCAACACGGTCGACGTTGACCTGCTGAAGCAGCATCCTTGCCATCATAAGCTTCTCATGAGGCACGAAACTTACGCCGTTGGTCTGTTCACCATCGCGTAATGTCGTGTCCATTATCTCTATACTCATTACTGCTGACGAGTTGTTCTTTTGCATATTTGATTCTTATCCTCTTGCTTTAGTTTGGAATACACATTAACCCTTTGAAAACCAACATTGGTTCAATGTTGACTCTTTTGAGAATGTCGTCCGAGAAGTTGAAATGGTCTCCTCCGGTTATGAAAATCTGTGCGTCGTCATAAAGTTCCAGAGTACGCCGCACGAATCCCTCTATCTCCAGTTCCGCTCCTATGACAGCGCCGCTGCGCATTGCTGTCTCCGTGTCATATCCCATGAATGGAGTCTCTCCATTTGAGTGTATGAGTGGCAGCAGAGCCGTGTGCTCGTGCATGGACTTCAGTCTGAGTTCCACACCTGGTGATATGTTGCCTCCTATGAAATGTCCGTCAGGAGCTATAAGGTCATAAGTGATACATGTGCCGGCGTCGATGACTAATAGGGTAGGCATGTCCCATTTGCCATCTTCCGACATGGCTGCCTTCTTGCGTAGTAAAGACATGGCGCCGATGTCCGCTGCCCATCTGTCCGCTCCCAGTCCGTTTGGAGCCACACATTCCCGTTTCACGGGACATTCTGTTTTGTATGTTAGCCACGTTACCGGGAATACTTGTCTCTCAAGCGTGATAAGCAGGTCGTTGTCGATTCTTGCCACGTTTGACACGGTACAACTGTTTATGGAAAATTTGTCGGTGATTCTGTCGAACAGAGAGCCCCAGTTCTCCTCGCGTCTCTCAAAATGTATGATATCCTCTCCCTGGCACACCGCAATCTTAGCGGATGTGTTTCCGATATCTATAAGTAATCTCATTCCCGTGCTATGTTATGAGTCATCTTGTGGTTAGATACTTGTCTGATAATAAAGTGTCATGAGCGTACACCTTACCAGTCAATAGTATACTGGTAACTCATGCCAAAACCGAATTTGGAAAGGTCACGTCCATATCCCAAGATGTTCCAATGATTGAAAAGGCACACGTTGACGCCGAGGTTGACACCGTGCGTGTCGTAGTCAGCCGCTATAGTCATCTTGTCCCAGAATCTCGGAGTGAAGGACACTCCGCCAAACACGCCGTCAAATGCCTTGTTCTCTCCAAATCTGTCATGCAGCTTGTGGAAATATCCGGCTGTCAGTCCGAGGTCACCCGCCTTGTCGAATTTCACATGTTTGGTGACCACGCCATAAATGCATGAGTAATAGCTTCCTCCGTTGTCGCTCCACGGGTCATTTGTTCCGATTACAATGTTCGGCCACCATTTCCCGTCTTTCTCTTTCAGCGGTCGTAGTCTTACTGAATATGACCTGTCTTGCTGGTAGTATCCGATACCGCCCACTCCTTCGTCAGACAATTTATGGGCTTTCAGTAACGTCTGTCTTAAGGTCAGTTCCACCCAGTCGAACGGTGTGAAGCCGAAGTAATAGATTCCAGTGACATATCCGAAGGATGTGCTTGACATATAATGCTTGGGCAAGAATGTCGCTCCTCCAAGGAACGTGCCCTCATCTTTCATGTCTGCCGTAGGAATGTTGACAAGTCCGGAGTTTCCGAATGTCATCTGAGCGTATGATGACATAATCGCGCATATCATTGTGAGCAGTGCGACTATAGACCGTTTCATCTGCATAATACTGTTTTATACATTGTGAATTTTCCGCAAAGATAGTAACAATTAACGAGATACAGATGACTGGATGTGAAAAACTGCGAGTGATGTGCGTAATTTGCTGACGTTTTATTTCGTGTTTATGTGTTGTTGATGTCATTGTGATGTGTCAGATGTCACCCCAGTACCAATGTGTGTATCCTGCCACGACGTTACGGTATCTGTATAGGCAAGTGTCGGCAGGTGCTCCTTTTGATGTGTATTGACAGTGTTCTATCACGAGTTCCCTCGGGTAAGAGTCTGACTCTTTCACCTTAGAATAATGGAACTCATGTCCTCTCATCACTCGTCCGTTCTGTTTCAGCATGCGATAGCCAAGGTGTAGACGCGCACCTTCCATGGTCGTCTCTATGGGCAGGACACCGCACATGTCATAGTTCTTACAGGAACCGCTGACATCATCGACCACCTCAATGGATTTCGACAGATACATCAGTCCGCCACACTCGGCGTATATGTGTCCTCCGTGCTCCGCGTACTCCTTTATGCTGTCGCGCATTGTCTTGTTGTCGTATAGTCTTTCCGCGTAAAGTTCAGGATATCCCCCTGGCAGATAAAGCCAGTCGCAGGCTGGAATGCGCTGGTCTGCGAGCGGTGAGAAGTACACTATCTCAGCGTTTTTTGCCAATGCGTCGATGTTTGCCCTGTAGGTGAAGTTGAATGCCTCGTCTCTTGCTATGGCTATTCTTTTCTCACATATCTTATTCAGCTGGAAGAAATGTGTCTCCGCCTTAGCTTGTTTCCGAAGTGATGTCTCGTCATACACAGACCTTATGAGCATTGTCATGTCAACGTGCTTTTCTATCTCCTCGGAGCACAATTCTATCAGTTCTTCCATTTTGTCGAGTTCATCAGTTGACAAACCAAGATGGCGGCCAGGGATGGACAGCTTGGGATTATTACTGATGTACCCGAGGCAAGGTATACCCGCATCGTCGCAGGCTGATTTAAGGTGGTGATAGTGGTTGTCGGAGCTTACCATATTGAAAATCACTCCCGCTATCTTCACGTGTGAGCCGTTGACGGAGAAGTTGCTGAAACCGTAGATGAGGGGGGCGACGGAGTAGGCTACGGACTTGGCGTTTATTACCAATATGACGGGAATGTCGAGTAGCGTGGCGATATCTCCGCTGCTTCCGTTATATCTGTCATATCCGTCATAAAGTCCCATGACTCCCTCCACGACTCTCATGTCCGCGTCCTTGCCGTATTTATGGAACACGTGTCTCACGTGCTCTTTGGACGATAGCCATGTGTCAAGATTGACAGACTCGTTGCCGCAGGCTATCGTGTGAAATTTTGTGTCGATATAGTCGGGTCCGCATTTGTAAGGCTGAACCGTCAGCCCTCTTTTTCGCAACGCCCGCATCAGTCCGATGGAGACCGTCGTCTTACCACTGTTGGACGTGGCTGCACCAATGAGAAAAGAGTTCATGATATTTATCTTTCTTTTATTACGACTACAGTTAAGTTACCTTCGGGAAACACAGTCTCACAGTGACGTCGGCACTTCTGTGTGATGGCGTCAATGAACAGACGCAGGTCGTCTTTCTCTAGACGGCTCCAGAGTTCTCTCGCCAGTGTGATGCCATCAATAACGTCGCAGGCTGCTTGTGAACATCCGTGACTCAAGGCGGTCTCTTTCATGAACGACTTGTTCATGGTGGCCTTATGTGAGTGAGTGTCAAGATGCCCTTCTGCCAGCTTGACGGCTTTGCCAATCATGATAGCCAGTGTGACGTCCCTGAATCCCTGGTCGAATGCATATTTTAAGGTCTCCCCGATGAAGTTGCCGTGATGGATGCAACGGATGTCCTTGCTTTCACGTAGTATGTCCTCACTCTTCTTGCCAGAAGTGAAGGCTATCTCCTTGCAGCCGATGGCCTTGGCTACTTCAATCTCACGTTTTATGCTGTCCTTGAATGCCTCGTTGCTTAGAGGATGTATTATACCTGACGTGCCGATTATGCTGATGCCTCCGATTACTCCTACCCTCGGGTTAAACGTGTGTTTGGCCAGATTCTCACCATCCTCGACGGAGATGGTGATGTCGAAGTCTTCATCGGACAATTCCCTGATGGCTTCTGTGATCATCTTGCGAGGTGTGGTGTTGATGGCTGGTTCTCCCACCTCTATCCCTAATCCGGGTAAGGTGACTGTCCCTACTCCTGTTCCTTGAAGGAAACGTATGCCGTGTGTGCCCCGACTCACTCTGGAGCGTATGATGCATCCGTTGGTTACGTCGGGGTCGTCGCCGGACTCTTTCTTGACTGCGGACTCAGCATATGACGGACCTGTCGTTGTGCTGAGAATCGGTATCGTGAGAGTCTCGCCGTCAGGAAGGGCGAAGCTTACGGACTCCGATGTGTCAGATGAGAGTAATGCCAGTAAGGCGGCCTTTGTGGCAGCGGTGGCGCAGGCGCCTGTCGTTAGACCGGTACGAAGTGGGAAGAAGTCCGGCAGGTAATGCTCTATGGCTCGTCTGAGAGTGTGTCTTCCGGTCACTTGCACAAAACTGTCGGGAGGTGATGGACGTCTGATGACGAATGTCATGATTCCTGATTGTGCCGCCGCTTCGACTTTTGTACGGAAGCCGCCGCTTTCGCCTGATTCTTTTGTGATTATTGCGTCAACATTCAGTCTCCTCATCAGCTCGCTCTCATCCTCTGTAGTCGGGAGCGTTACGTCATCATTGAAGAATATGATGTTTTCTGAAGGGAAACACAGCTTCTTTGCTATGTCAATGCTCTCTTTCCTGTTTAATATCCTGAAGAATGTGACGTGTCTGCTCCAAAACAGTTTAAGTTTTTCCATAGTGTTTACGCCGGTGAGAGCTAATAGGCGTTTCACTCCACTGTCTTCCATTTTCTTCACGGCATCACTATATGTGTCGCACCATATCGCTCGCACATCGGTTTTAGCGAATGAACGCATCATCCTTATCACTGTAATTTTGTGGTTAAGCTCTTGGCAGGTACGTTCTGCCTCCGCCAACGATTTGTGGAGGTTCTCCGCAAAGGGATGAGCGGCGTCAATGACGCACCGTATGTCATTGGCGACGCAAAACGTGGCGATCTCGCTTGAGGTCATCGCTCCGGTCAGACGTAGTCCGTTAATCAGGTTTATCTCCTGCGTCTCTCCCTTAGTGCTATAGTAGAAGGGTTTTCCTGCCGTGTCACAAGTCTCGGCAGCGATACGTCCTTCAGTCGTTCCTCCGAATATCAGAATCATTTTTAATCGTGCTATGAAGTTATGTTGGCGTGATGATGACTTGGTCAATTGCATGTCATGTGGACGCACGCAAGGGTTGTGGCATACATGGATAGCTCACATATTATGAACGTGGCTCCACAACAGTCCCCAGTATATCCTTGTATACGACGACGCATGTGATGGACAAGTATGGAGCGCACTACACATGCCGCCAGGACGGAGAGACCCAGTGTCACTAATGGCAGAGTGGTACACAGTGCGTACAGGATGACGCATGGTATGACGCTTAGGCATGTAGTCATTAATTTGTCCGTCAGACTTGACTCGCAATAGACAAGTCTGTTCTTGGCGCTTTGCTCAGTGCGTGCGTACGCTAAACTGTATATCAATGTGCTGCTGACTGCTTTACTCATAACATCAGCAGTGAAGATAATGACAGGCAGTGTCACGTCCGCGTGTGTCACTATTTCTGCAATGTCGGTCAGTGTGTTGTAAAAGAGTAGGTAGTACAGAATCAGTCCGATTACTCCGTATGTGCCTACCCGTGAGTCTTTCATGATGTCTAAGATGTGCTCGCGGTTGTTTCCGCCGCCGAATCCGTCGCAGAAGTCAGCGAACCCGTCCTCGTGTAAAGCTCCGGTGACTAGTGTGCGTACGCATAACGCAGACAATAGGCTGAAAGGTGTCGGGAAGATAAGACGGAACAAAAAGTATGACACAGCCATCGCTCCACCGGTCACCCATCCCGCTGCGGGCCATAAAGGAACTACTTGCTTGTAGTATTCCGCCGGCACGTTGGTAATCCTCCAAAAGGGAAGTCTCGTGAAGAAACAGAGTGAGGCGATGAGTCTATATGAGAAATGTTTCATGGTCAGAAGTATTTTGTGATGTTCGCATGCTCGAAATTGTCCATCTCGTTTAGCATGTTCACGGCTGATTGAAGAAGAGGATACGCGCAGAGTGCACCTGTTCCCTCACCAAGACGTAGACCTAAGGAGAGCAGGGGGTGAGCACCCATAGCATCCAGCATCATCTTGTGTCCGGACTCGTCGCCGCAGTGACCAAACACAGCGTAGCTCATGATGTTTTTGTCTATCTTCGAAGCTGCTAACATGCATGCTGTCATGATAAAACCGTCAACAAGTATTATCATCCTGTGCTCGGCGGCTCTCAGCATGGCTCCAATCGCCGCCACCATCTCATAGCCACCGAAATATGGAATAGCGGATATGAAATCCTTCCTTTTCACGTTGTATATGTTCTGAGACTTCATGGCTGTCAGGTATTTGTCCACGCATGACTTTAGCACGTCATATTTGTGACGTATGCCCTCATCGTTCAGACCAGAGCCGGCTCCAACACATTTTTCTAAAGGAATGTCGAGCATCAGATGCATCCATATGCTTGATGGGGATGTGTTTGCTATGCCCATCTCGCCAAAGCTGATCACGTTGCATCCTTTGCCGTGGCACTTGTCCGTCATCTCGGCACCTACAGCGAGCGCCTGCTCGTATTCTTCCATTGTCATTGCGGGGCCAAACAGGAAGTCACGTGTGCCGTGAGCAATCTTCCTGTTAATAATGTGTCCGTGATTAATCGGACCGAAGTCGTGGTCCACGCCGACGTCTACTATGTGAAGGTCAAATCCGTGTTGGCGGCAGAACATGTTAACTCCACCTCCTCCGCGTCCGAAGTTTATCATTTGTTGCCATGTCACCTCACGAGGACTGACACTGACATGCTCGTGTTCTATTCCGTGGTCACCTCCGAATAACACATGACACGGATTGGTCAGAGACGGTGTGAGAGTGTGTTGGATCAGACCTATTTGCAGTGCCAAGGACTCCAGTGTGCCCAACGCACCTTTCGGCTTGTTGAGGTTGTCTATTTTTTTCTGAAGCATAGGGACGAAAGAATCGTCTATTTCTTGTAACATAGTCCAAATATTTTTTGCAAAAATAACTTATTCGGTGAAAAAGCGCAAGCCGGCAGACAATTATATTAACTTTGCGGGTGTCAAGTGACACTCACGGCATTGTCATAACTTAGTTATGTTAGCGTCATCTCCCGGATATAATCGTCTTGAAATAATCATAAATTTATAATCATGAAAAAGATATTTGCCTTTGCGTTTATGACTGTCGCGTCTCTGCCATGTCTGATGGCTCAAGACTATATGAACGTGTTTCATACATATAAAGGTGTAAACTGGAAAACTCCTGTTACAACTCAAACCATGAGTCACCTTGATTTCTCTGATGAATGGGAGACTCTCAACATTTATATGAGCCGCCAGGACGGAGCTGTTACATCTGTTCCCCTCAGCGTCGCCGACATTGACTCAGTGTGTTGGGCGGACAAGATGACTGATGACGTCAAGGGACATAATAATTATAAGGTGTTCACCATGCATATATTCACTGAGGGAATGGTAGGAATATACGATAAGGATAACTGGGCGAACTGCGTGATTAGCATTGACGGAAAGGGTGAGTATTCTGATTACTGTGGAACGGCCCGTGTGAAAGGACGAGGCAACAGCTCGTGGGAGTGGTACGAGAAAAAACCGTATAAGTTTAAGCTTGACACTAAGAGTAAGATACTCGGGCTGTCTAAGGCGAAAGACTGGAACCTCCTGGCTAACTACAGGGACGTGACGGACCTTATGAACACATTCGCGTTTGAGGTGGCGCGCGTGATGGAGATGCCTAATACGAACCACACACGTTACGTCGAGGTTTTTCTCGATGGCGAGTATGTGGGCGTTTACCAGTTGACAGAAAAGATTGAAGTGGAAAAGAATAGAGTGAACATTGACGAGAATGAGGGTGTCATGCTCTCGTTCGACCAAGACGACGGACCGAGTCTCAGTCCTGATGCCACTAATAATTTCTGGTCTTCGGTCTATAACTTGCCGTTGTGTGTCAAGTATCCAAAAGACCCTACCAAGGAGTGCGTGGACTCGATAAGAAAGGAATTCGCTAAGCTGGAGTCAGCGATTAAGAGCCTCGATTATGAGAAGGTGAAGTCCATGCTTGACGTTAACTCTTTCATCGGACTGCTGCAGATGCATGAGTATCTGTATAATGTGGAGATAGACGCCCCGCGCAGTATATATATGTACAAGGATAAAGATGGTAAGTTTGTGTTTGGTCCTGTGTGGGATTGGGATGCCGGGTATGACTTCGACTGGAGTAATATGTACGCGGGGCACACTTTCTTCTCAGATCACACAGAACTGATTTATGGAACAAATCCGGTGAGACAGAACGGGCAGTATAAAATCTCTAAGTTCTTTATTGACTTGTTCAATGTCCGTGACTTCGTCGAGGATTACAAGAGCCGATGGAGTGAGCTGTCGGACAGCATATTCACCAAACCGTGGACGGAGACTATGCTGTACGTGAAGGAATTGAGTAAGGGTGCGTACGGACGTGAGATTGAAAGATGGCCTATTACGGAAACAGAGTCATACTGGTGGGAAAATGGGGAGACAAAAGTGTTTGACGTCGATGAGGAGATTGAAAACATGAAAGAGTGGCTCGAGGACAGAAAGAATTACCTGGATGAAATCATCGCCTCTTACCCTGTGCCTAAAGGAAACGGCATAAGAGATACTGTGATGGTGGGTTCTTTTGATGTGAACGTCACGTGTTCATTCAGTAAAGGATATTCTCAAAGCGGAAAGATAAACATCAGCCGCGCTAAACTTAAGGAGTATATGGGAGAGTACGATGAGGAGAACCTGACTCTCGTGCCGGTCAACTCCAACGGAATGGAGGGTGAGAACACCGCTGCCGATGAGTATGGCGCATGGTACGATGAGAATGGTGATACTGCACCGTGGGGACGCGGACATGTGTATATTGAGTCGAATGACCTGTTTTCTTGGAGTTACGGATGTCATCCGGCCAACTGCGCCAAGGGCGACTCGCATGTGGTACGCATGAGATATGTGAACGATGATGGGGACGTTGTGAGAGTGGCGGACGTTTATGTGAGATTTGCTGTACAATAAGTGTCAGAGGACTGATCGGACAAACTTTGAAGGACAGAAAAAAAGAAGCTTTTTATTTGGCGTTTAACAAAAGATAGTTACATTTGCAATGAGTGGAATTTATATTGACATATTATGAACTGGAAGAAAATGATTGCAATTGTGGCTGTCGTTCTTGGCTGTGTGACTCTTTGCGCAAAACAACTGAGGGTTATCACGCTGAATACAACGCCGGAGGTGGCGAGAAGTGAGGATGAGGCTGCCGTCAGAAAAGGACTGCGTGAAATTGAAGGCGTGAGAAGAGTCTCAAAGGATGAGGCTAATAAAGTTATCTCGGTGACCTACGATGCGGAAAAGACGGATTCAGTCATGATTGTTAAGACTCTGAGAAATATGCACTACCAAGTTGACGTGCGGTCTGACGTGGATGTGAAAGGGCTTAAGAGAGAGAAAAGAACCGTAGACGGTATGTCCGGAGCATCTTCGCAGATGTGATGGTGATTTGTGGTTTGTTTCAGGATTAGATTATGCCGCCGTGCGGCGATTAAAGACATTGTGCGATGAGCAGTAACTATTATTGTGTCATATTGGCTGGAGGTGTAGGGATGAGATTGTGGCCGACCAGTCGCGTTAAAAAACCAAAACAGTTTCAAGATATATTGAACAGGGGACAGTCCATGCTTCAGGCTACGTATGAGAGGTTCAGGCGTTTCATCAGCGAGGACAATATACTTGTGGTGACCAACTCTATGTACGAGAAGATTGTGAGGGAACAGTTACCGGGCATCAAGGATGTCAATCTCCTGCTGGAGCCGATGAGACGTAACACCGTACCTCCCGTGACCTGGGCGTCGCTCGAGATATGTAGACGTGACAGGACTGCCGTGATGGTGGTCAGCCCGTCCGACCAGCTTATCAGTAATGAGGAAGAGTTTGAGAGGGATGTACTCAACGCTCTTGACTATGTGAGCAAAAACGCTCGCCTGCTGACATTGGGAATACCGCCTACACGACCAGAGACGGAATTCGGATATATTCAGATGTCAGATCCTATCGGAGATGATATATTCAAAGTGAGAAGCTTCACTGAGAAGCCTGAGAAAGACTTCGCCAACGTGTTCTACGAGAGTGGTGAGTTCCTGTGGAACACGGGTGTGTTCGCCTGGGGAGCTGCGACACTGTTGAGGGCGGCTTACGGCAAGAACCTGGAGCTGACGGCTGTATTGGAGTCTATTGCGGATGATTACGCCGAGAACATAATCTCAAAAGAAGATGTGGACAGCATATATTCGAAAGTTCCTAATCTGAATGTCGAGCAAAGCGTGTTGGAGAAGTCCGACAACGTGGATGTGCTGCAGTGCCATTTTGGCTGGCAGGATATGGGTACATGGAACGCTGTGCACGAGGCCATGCCGAAGGATGAGGATAATAATGTCGTGATTGACTCGCAGTCGTTGTTGTACGGATGCAAGAACTGTGTGGTTAAATTGCCTAATGGCCATGTGGCTGTTATTCAGGGACTGGAGGATTATATGGTCGTTGAGGAAGGCGATGTGTTGGTGATATGCAAGAAGGATGACAAGAAAGCGATCAGAAAATTTGTCGTTGACGCTCAGATGAAGTTCGGTGACGAATTTGTGTAATGACATCCTCTGACGGAAAAGACAGACGCGGGACATGGTCATTTACCATGTCCCGCGTCTGTCTTTTTGTGGTGGTGTGTCGTCCTGACTCTTCTGTCGTGTCAGCTGTCAAGTCGCTTCAGACACTGTGTTGTTATAGCAGTTTCTTGATCTGCTCCTCCAATGTGCCTTCCATCATGTCACTTCGTCCCTCCACTTCGTTGTTTCTGTTGATTATGAAGTAAGTAGGTAAAGCCTGCACTCCGTAAGTCTTGGTGGCGGAACCGTCAGTCTCGTGCACGCAAATCCAAGGAAGGTATTCTACTGATGACTTCCAGAAATGTATGTCCTCGTCAAGACTGATCTGATAAATCTCAAATCCCTTGTCGTGATATTTGTTGTATATCTCACGGAGAATACGGATCCTCTCGCTCGAGCCTTTTCCCGCATATGTGGTAAAGTCGAGCATGACAACCTTTCCCTTGAGATCCTTTATGTCCTTTACGTTGCTGTTGATGTCAGGAAGCTTGACACTCAGTATGCCGGTCTCTGTAATCTTGTCGTCGTCAATCTCGATGACCTTTTGCTTCGGAGTGGCGGTGTTGTCCATTCCTTTGATCGCCATGTTACAAAGTTGTTCGGTTCTCTTCGCATCCGGATAGATGTAGTCCCATCCTGTGGCTACGGTGGCGTAACATTTCACGTCGCTGCGGTCTGATACCGGATTGAAAAGCATGAACGTGCCCCTGACGTCCGTGATGCTTTGACACACTGCGTAGTAGGCGTACGCCGATGATGGCTCCTTGAAGATGAAGTCAGACTTCATGCGTTCCTTGAAGGCGCTTACTGACGTGTTGATGCTGTCGAGAATGTCCCCGGGATACATACTCTCGTTCTTCTCGAAGCCAATAATTTTCTTCTCCAGTTCGTATCTGAGAACATTGATTTCCTTAATCTTAGAGCTGTTGGGTGAGCCCTTGACTGTGTAGTCCGTTGTCATAGTCGGGTAGGATGCCGAGAAAGTGACAGTCTCTGTCGAGTCAATCGAGAAGTTGATGACTTTGTTTGAGATTCTCAGCGCATAAAACTCAGGGCAGTCAGTCGGGGCTGGAGCGTCGAAAGAGAATTTTCCGTCCTTGCCCAAACGAACAGAGTCGAGTGCTTGTGTTCCGTCCAGCGTGCTTGCCTCAAAATACAGCACTGAGTCCTTGGCATCATCTATAAATCCCTCAACGTGGAACTTAGGTGTGTCATCGCAACTGCATAAAACGGCGGAGACAATAAATAAAGTGCTAAATTTGTTCACGTGTAAATTAATTTTTTCGCAAAAGTAATAAGAATTTAATTAAGTTTAAGTACCTTTGTGCGTTTTTATGTGGTGAAAACAATATTTTTAGATGTTTTATATATTTTTTTAAGATGAATGTAATTACAAAGAAAGTCTCATTGCCTGATGGACGCGAAATCAGCATTGAGACAGGAAGATTAGCGAAACAAGCCGATGGTTCCGTGATGCTCCGTATGGGTAACACTATGCTCCTGGCCACTGTTTGCGCAGCAAAAGATGCGGTACCTGGAACAGATTTCATGCCGCTTCAGGTGGAGTATCGCGAGAAGTATGCGTCAGCAGGACGCTTCCCTGGTGGCTTCACTAAACGTGAGGGAAAAGCTTCTGATGAGGAGATTCTTACTTGCCGTCTCGTAGACCGCGCTCTCCGTCCATTGTTCCCATCTAATTACCATGCAGAGGTTTACGTTAATGTGATTCTTTTCTCAGCCGATGGCGTGGATATGCCTGACGCTCTTGCGGGATTTGCGGCATCAGCTGCTCTCGCTGCCTCAGACATCCCATTTGAGGGACCAATCTCTGAGGTGCGTGTGGCGCGTATCAACGGTGAGTTTGTTATAAATCCGACTTTCGAACAGTTGAAGTCTGCTGACATGGATCTTATGGTCGGCGCTACTGAGGAGAACATCATGATGGTCGAGGGTGAGATGAAGGAAGTGACTGAGATTGACCTCCTCAACGCTCTTAAGGCTGCTCATGAGGCTATCAAGCCACAGTGCCGCATACAGAAAGAACTCATGAAGGAGCTTGGCACGGATGTTAAGCGTGAGTACTGCCATGAGGTTAACGACGACGAGCTCAAGGCTGACATCGAGGCTAAGTGCTACCAGCCAGCTTATGACGTCACTAAGCAGGGACTCGAGAAGCATGCACGCGCTGAGGCTTTCGAGAAGATCCGTGAGGACTACAAGGAAGCTTATGCTGCGGCACACGCGGACATGGATGCTGATGAGCTTGAGGAGAAGAACGCCTTGATTGACCGTTATTATCATGACGTGGAGCGTGACGCTATGCGTCGCTGCGTCTTGGATGAGGGTATACGTCTCGACGGACGTAAGACTACTGACATACGTCCTATCTGGTGTGAGGTGTCTCCACTCCCTGGACCACACGGAAGCGCAATCTTCACACGTGGTGAGACCCAGTCTCTGTCAACATGTACTCTCGGCACTAAGCTCGACGAGAAACTGGTGGACGGCGCTTTGGAGCGTTACAACCAGCGTTTTCTCCTCCACTATAACTTTCCTCCATTCTCAACAGGCGAGGCTAAGGCTCAACGTGGAGTGGGACGTCGTGAGATTGGTCACGGACACCTCGCATGGCGTGGTATCAAGGGACAGATCCCTGAGGATTATCCTTACACTGTGAGAGTGGTGTCTGACATCCTCGAGTCTAACGGCTCATCATCAATGGCTACTACATGTGCCGGAACACTCGCCCTCATGGACGCTGGTGTGCCAATCAAGAATCCGGTGGCAGGTATCGCCATGGGTCTCATCAAGAACCCGGGTGAGGAGAAGTATGCTGTGCTATCTGACATCCTCGGCGATGAGGATCACCTCGGTGATATGGACTTCAAGACTACAGGTACAAAGAATGGTCTGACTGCTACACAGATGGATATCAAGTGCGACGGTCTGTCTTATGAGATTCTTGAGAAAGCTCTCATGCAGGCAAAGGCTGGACGTGAGCATATCATGGGTGAGATGATGAAGACTATCTCTGAGCCTCGTGCTGAACTCAAGCCTCATGTACCAAGAATTGAGCAGATCACAGTTCCTAAGGAATTTATCGGTGCTATCATCGGTCCTGGCGGTAAGATCATCCAGCAGATGCAGGAGGATACTAAGACTACTATCACAATCGAGGAAATTGATGGAGTGGGCAAGGTGCAAATCTCTGCTCCGGACAAGACCGCCATCGAGTCTGCTTTGGCTAAGATTAAGGCTATCGTGGCTATACCTGAGGTCGGTGAGGTGTACAAAGGTAAGGTACGCTCAATAATGCCTTACGGATGCTTCGTGGAGTTCCTCCCAGGCAAGGACGGACTTCTTCACATCTCTGAGATCGACTGGAAGCGCCTCGATACAGTTGAGGATGCAGGCATAAAGGAGGGTGACGACATAGAGGTTAAGCTGATGGAGGTTGACCCTAAGACTGGTAAGTTCAAACTCTCTCACCGTGTGCTCATCGAGAAGCCTGCTGACTATGTCGAGAGGCCTCAGCGTGAGCGCCGCCCTCGTCCAGAAGGTGGTGAGCGTAGAAACGGACATGACCGCCGCGAGCGACCTGCGCGCCAGAACAATGGCAATGGTGAGGCTAACAAGCCAAGCAACGAACAGGATGCCAACGACGACTTCAAGTCAGCTCTCGACGATCTGTTGAAGTAATATAAACGCTGTCTCTGACAGTATGAACAATATGTGACCGGACTATGTGTGTTTGCGGAATCCCTATTCTGAGGATACTCATGTCCGGTCTTTTTTTTCCATATTCGTCTTAGAACGACATATATCTAGTGTGTGTCGCGCGAGAGAATATCGGTGGGTAAGTTTTTTATTAATGGGAACGGAGTTCTCCTAAAATATGATAATATGAAAAAGACATTCTTTTCTCTTGTATCTGTAGCTCTCGCTGGCTGTGTGGCTCTCTGTGGATGTGGTACAACAGGAAGCACATCAACATCATCTTCTTCTAACTCAGCCTTGACTACAGGCGCTGCTTTGGCTTCCGCATTGATGTCATCACAGTCTTCAAGCACATCATCTTCCACTGCGGCTTCCGTGGCTAACACTGCTCTGTCCGCTGTCTCTAACGGCTCACTGATCAGTGGTGTCATAGGATTGCTGACTGGTACGACAAGCACGTCAACATCTATCGTGGGCACTTGGACATATTCTGAGCCTACTGTTCAGTTTGAAAGCTCTAACCTGCTCGCTCAGGCTGGTGGCGTGGTCGCAGCTCAGACAATCGTTTCTAAGATTAATCCTTATTATCAGAAGTTCGGTATCAAGAGCGGCTCAATGAAGTTTGTGTTCACATCAAGCAACACATGTACTATCACTCTTGGCTCTAAGACTATAAGCGGAACATATACTTATAACTCGTCAACAAATACTCTGACGATGAAGGACCAGCTTGGTCTTATGAACTTGACTGCCTATGTGACACTGTCTTCTTCTCAGTTGGCGCTGACTTTTGACTCAAGCAAGCTCCTAACACTTACTACCGCAATGGGTGGAACGTCTTCAACAAACTCTACGTTGACTGCTATCTCAAATCTCGCAAGCTCTTACAGCGGTATGAAGACTGGTTTTATGTTTAACAAACAATAAGACCGCACGCGTAAGTCTGACGATGACGTGAATATGACTATGTCATGTACATGACACCTGTTACACGATGTGTGTACGTTTCTTAATAGAATACGTCGTCGTGATATGTGGCGACATGAGTGAATGAATCATCTCATGTGTGCTCAGTACCCTTGTTCATGTCAGGGTTAACAGATAACTGACATGTATAAGGGTATTTTTTTGTTTTGCCGGCTGCGTAGTGTTTATGCTGTACACGTAAACCTGTGATTCTGTGAGAATGATCATATGTTTCTCTCTCACTCTGTCTGTACTGATGGACAGGAAGACAAGAAACTACGGCCCTTGTCTGTGTGAATTACGGACATTGACGGAACGGCTGATTGTCATAAAAGACATGGGGAAAACGGACAATTTGGGAAATAACCAAATTTCCTATGCCTGTTTTTTGTTAGAAAAAGGTTAACTTGTTGATAATCTTAAAACAATGTATTAAAAAATCTTATGTCTCTTTTTTGAAATTCTTAGGTTAGGATATAGTCTATACGCAGGTCTGAGAATTTAAAAATTCTAACCTTAACTTTTCATCGTCCTAACCTAAGAATTTCGAACGCCGAATAAAACACGAGAAAATTTCGGAAGTCATTTTTCCGTTGTCTCGTGTCAACGGAAAAAGAGGAGTTTCGGACAGTAAAAATTGGGAGTGCGGATAGGAAATATCGTGAAGTTTCTAGATGAGAAACAATAAATATGCGTCGTTTCTTTTCGTGATATGATTGGTGCCCAATCAGTGTTGTCGCGCCGCGTCTCAGTGGTGTGCGGACAACCAACGCCTGAAGCCCTCTCGTATGGAGTCTAATCCGAACGCATCGAGACGGATGTCCTCTCTCCTGACCCAGAATGTCTCTGCCACATCATCTGATGGGGTGATCTGACAGCTGGAAGGTACCACTATGTGGAAGAACGTGTCGGTCGTGTGCACGACGAAATTGCTGTAGTTGTATGTGTTGGGCTCTGAGAACAGGTATGTCAGTCCAGACTTTGACACTCCTTCAATTTTGGAGATGTCCAGACCCGTCTCCTCTCTTATCTCTCGTGATATCGCCTCTTCTGTGGTCTCGCCCGGGTCCACAAAGCCGCCAATGAGGTCTAATGTGCCCTTCGCCGGCTCGCATGCTCGTCTGCATACCAGCAACTCGCCTTCCTCGTTCTCAATAATGGCTACGGTGGCTGCTGATGCGTTGAAGTAATACGTGAAACCGCAATCGGAACAACGCTTTGACTTGAAATCGTTGATGTTGAAATTCTTTGATCCGCAGGCTGGGCAATAACGGAACTTTTCTAAATAATGTTTTCCCTTTTCCATGACTCAAAGGTAACACATATTCGTGTATCTGACAAAAAAAACAACGTTTTGTTTGGACGTACGGCCAAATGGGACTATCTTTGTCAAGAAGACTTTGAAAAATATATTTCTGAATCACAATGAATAATAATTTGTTAAGATTGTTTGGGGTTGCCGTATTGGCAGTCTCTGCCGTTGATGTGGCAGCACAGCGTAAAGAGACGGTGCTTCGGGACGGATGGCGTTTCTCACGTGGGGAGATGCTGGACTCCGTGACTCCTTCGACTGTCATGTATGATGATAAGAAGTGGGAGTCTGTGATGATACCTCATGACTGGGCTGTCAGCGGCCCTTTCAATAAGGAAATTGATAAGCAGACCGTGGCTATCGTGCAAAACGGTGAGAAGGAGGCAACAGAGAAAACTGGACGTAGCGGTGCTTTACCTTGGATTGGCTCTGGATGGTACAGGACATCGTTTGTGGTGGACAAGGACAGCAAGCGTGTGCTGCTGAACTTCGACGGAGCGATGGCTGAGCCTGTGGTCTATGTCAACGGAAAGAAAGCCGGTGAGTGGAAATATGGATACAGCGCTTTCAATGTTGACGTGACTCCTTACGTCCACAAAGACGGTACGGCGAATGTGCTCGCAGTGAGACTCCGTAATATGGAGGAGAGTAACCGTTGGTACCCTGGCGCGGGACTGTTCCGACCTGTCACGCTGATACAGACTGACAAGGCTGCCATTGAGCAGTGGGGAGTGGAAGCTAATGTGTTTGACCTCGATATAAAAGGTAATATCATTGTCGAGGCCTTAAGGGCTAAGACTGTTGGCACTCAGGACGGTAGCTATGCCGTGGAGTTCACTGTCGATATGGAGAACGGGGCGCACACGTCGCTGCTGGCGTCGGTACGTGAGGACGGAACGGCAAGTGGTGTGATGGATATTAGCGGAGTGACCCTGTGGACTCCTGAGACACCAAGGCTGTACTCTCTTACCACTTCTTTGTACAGAATGAGGAACGGCAAGAAAGAGGGATTGGTCGACAAGCAGGTCAGCCGAATAGGATTCAGAACTGTAAGCTGCGACGCGGAAAAGGGCTTCCAGTTGAACGGACAGACTCGTAAGTTTAAGGGAGTGTGTCTGCATCATGACCTCGGAATGCTCGGTGCGGCGGTCAATAAGGCTGCTATCGTGAGACAAGTCAAACTGCTGAAGTCTATGGGATGTGACGCTATAAGAACTGCTCATAATATGCCGAGTCAATTGCAGATGCAGGTCTGTGACTCGCTTGGTATGATGGTTATGGCTGAGAGCTTTGACATGTGGGTGTATCCGAAGTGTAAGAATGGGTACGCGCGTTTCTATAAGGAATGGCATGAGCGTGACATCGAGAATCTCGTGAGAGCCAACAGATTGCACCCGAGCGTGGTGATGTGGAGCGTGGGAAATGAGATACCAGAGCAGGGAATGAAGGACGGAGCTAAGATGTTATGCCACTTACAGCAAATTGTGAAGCGTTATGACTCATCACGACCTGTGACTAATGGTATGGACCGCATCGACAATGCACTGAAGACGGGATTTGCTCAGGTGGCTGAGGTGCCGGGTATGAACTACAGGACGCATCTCTATCAGATGGCGTATGACAACCTCGGACAGGGATTCGTGCTGGGCAGCGAGACTGCGTCAACAGTGTCAAGCCGAGGCGTATATAAGTTCCCGGTTGCTCGTTCGGATGGTAAGGCGTATGACGACGGACAATGCTCAAGCTACGATGTGGAGGCTTGCTGGTGGTCTAACATACCGGAGGATGACTGGCTGCTGCAGGATGAGAAACCATGGGTGATAGGCGAATTTGTGTGGACCGGTTTTGACTACCTGGGCGAACCGACTCCTTATGATGAGTATTGGCCAAGCCGCTCCAGCTACTTCGGCATTTTCGACTTGGCGGGACTGCCAAAGGATCGTTATTATCTCTACCGCTCACGATGGAATAAGGATGAGAGAACTATACACTTGTTGCCGCACTGGACTTTTAACGGACGTGAGGGACAAACGACGCCCGTGTATTGCTATACGAACTATCCTTCTGCGGAACTGTTTGTCAACGGTAAGTCTCAGGGACGTGTCACTAAACGACTTGACGTGAAGGCCGGAGCTGGTAAGAACGGACGAATAACTGATGTGTCTGACCCTGCAATCGATCGATATCGACTCAGGTGGAATAATGTGAAGTATGAGCCGGGAGAGATTAAAGTTGTGGTGTATGACGAGAATGGAAAAGAGGCGGGAACGAAGGTTGTCAAGACCGCGGGAAAGCCTGAGACTGTTACGTTGACCGGCGACTTGGACGACAAGATATGTGATTTGGTGGCTGACGGCGAGGATATGACGTTCGTCACAGTCAATGTGGTCGATAAGGACGGCAACCTCTGTCCTGATGCTGACAACCAGATTAGTGTGTCTGTCTCCGGGGCTGCGCGCTTCAAGGGTATATGCAATGGTGACGCTACTTCTCTCGAGGTGTTTACTAAGCCTGTAATGAAGGCGTTCCACGGACAGCTTGTGATAGGTGTTCAGTCGAACGGAAAGAAAGGGGAGGCTGTCATCAAAGTGTCCGGAAAGGGACTGAAGACAAGAACTGTGAAAGTCAACGTGAGATAATCACGCACGAGATGATCGTAAACAAAAACGGCTGACCAGCGGTCAGCCGTTTTATGTTTTGTCATGTCTGTACTCTTTATTTGAGATTCTCTGCTACGGTCTTCTCTATGGAGTCACCGCGAAGATCACGCTTGATGATGGTGCCGTCAGGACCGAAGAGGATAATCTGTGGGATGCCTGAGATGCCGTATGCGTCACTACCGGCTTTCTGAGCGTTGAGCATCTGTGGGTATGGAATGGCAAGCTTCTCTATAGCCTCGAGGGTCTTAGCTGGCTCATCCCATGTGGCAACTCCAAGAACTTCAAATTTGTCTCCTTTGTATTTGTTGTATACGCTAATCAGGTTTGGTATCTCTTGTCTGCATGGCCCACACCAGCTCGCCCAAAAGTCAACGAGGACATACTTGCCCTTTCCAACATAGTCGGACAGCTTGGTGGTCTTGCCGTCATAGGTGGCCTCGAAGTCCTTGAACATCTTGCCTGCTGAGGTGGCTATCTTGGCTTTCCAAATTTCTTTGTTATGGCTTATGGCCTCGTTTTTGCTGTAAAACTCGTCGGAGTCAATGAACTTGATGAGCTCTTCTGTGTCCATGACGTATGACAATACTCTTACGACGGCATAGCTGCCGGCATCGTTCTTGTTGGCTTTGACGAACTCTAATGTCATTTCTTTGCACTTGGCGTCGCCGTCAGGATCATCCTCTTTGATGCTGTTGAGTTTGTCGTATAAAGGGGCGATAGCAGCTTCTATTTCTGACTCCGTCATTTTGGCTGCTGGTTTTGTGTCCTTCTGTGCACATCCAGATACTGTGATGAGTACCAAGGAGAAAATCGTGATGATTTTTTTCATTGTTTGTTTCTGTTTTTTTATTTGTGATTGTATAATACCGCTATGCGACGTGTTCATTACAATATGCCGTGTACAGGTAAACGGGGCACCTTCGTACTCGACTGCATTGACATGACTGTGCAAAAATAGTTTTTTTTCGTTATGCCCGCAAAAATGAGACGTATTTCTTTTCGTAAACTTACGAATAATGTGCGGATGTGTCTGTTTTTTTCTTTTTTGCTCGTTTTGTCGGGTGTCAGAAATGGTAATGTCTATGCTGCCCTGGACCTGTGTTTATGACGTGTCACCGTCTTGCGTCGTCTTTCTTGTATTTCTCGTTTTTTTCAAGTACCTTTGCCGCGATTATCTCGGTTAAGGTGACGTCAGCGCATGGTTTTCTCGACGTGGACTTGTGACGAGATTGGATAAATGTTTTTTTTATGAGAAGTTTACTCTATTATATTGTATATTTTTTCTGGTATTTGCTGTCACTGCTCCCGTTACGGGTCCTTTACTTGCTGAGTGATGTCATCTTTTTATTTGTGTTCCATGTGCTGCATTATCGTAGACGTACGGTGTGGCTGAATGTGGTGACATCGTTCCCGGAACGTGAACCGGAAGAGCATAAGGCTATCGAACGTGGTTTCTATAGATGGTTCTGTGATTATCTTGTGGAGACGATAAAGTTGATGACTATGAGTGAGGAGCAGATGAAGCTACGTATTGTGTTCAAAGGTGTTGAGGAACTTGAGAAATGTACGAATGAGGGACAGTCTTGTGCTGTCTATCTCGGACATTACTGTAATTGGGAATGGATAACGTCAATGCCACTGTGGATTGGTAATGACGTGGTGTGCGGACAGTTGTATCATCCTTTGGAAAACCCTGACTTCGACAAACTTTTCTTACACATACGACAACGGTTTGGAGCAGAGTGTATTCCTATGAATGAGTCGCTGAGGAGAATCATGTATTATAAACGTGAGGGACGACCGACATTGGTCGGATATATTGCTGACCAGACTCCTTTTTGGTGGAATATTCATCATTGGTGCGACTTTCTGCATCATGATACGGCCGTGTTGTCTGGTACGGAACGTATAGCCAGAAAATTGAATCAGGCTGTTTTCTACCTTGACGTGAGACGAGTGAGACGAGGATATTATGAGGCGGAGTTCAAACTCGTCACTCGTGAACCGGCGCAGATGCGTGAGTTTGAAATTACTGACGCTTATTTTCGTTTGCTCGAGAATTCTATACAACGTGCACCTGAGTTCTGGCTTTGGTCGCACGATAGGTGGAAGCGCACGCATGAGCGTTTTGATAAACGTTTTCTGGTCATCGACGGAAAGGTGCACGAAAGGTCAGAACTGAAATGATGACCAGCGAGACGATTGATAACGTAAGGTGCAAGTGAATTTCTCCTCAAAAAGCGAAACCTTTTGTTTCGCTTTTTTGTGTAATGAAATATGGTTTGTGACAACATCGCTTTCCGTTTTCAGCCATAGAACTTTACCGCTCACGCGAAGATTTCATTGTTCACTTCAAGCAGACATATTCTGATGCATATCCTCCAGTCTGGATATTCTAACCCGCAACTCATGTTGCCATCATGCCCGTGTATGGAACAAGCAGAATACCATACGTCCAATGCTTCCCACCCGTATGACGGGCAACTGGATAACTTTGCCCACCGATACGCTTCGAATATACTTTGACCTTTGCATTATCAAGTATTTCTTGAACATCATTTCGCCGAACAACGACATGAAGGCAAAGATTGATGCCCTACTCAGTTCCTACCCGTCCATTGACATCAACGCAATGGGCTTCCCTCGTGGTTGGGAGAGCGAACCGCTATGGCAATAGCCTTAGGTTTGATCACGTTCAGAAAAAGTTGATATACCCGTGCAGTCTTTCGCCATAAAAACGTATCTATATATATGAGGCTATTCTTGATGGTCTCATTTACTGTATGGATTTAGACAATTTAATTCGGAGAGCAAAGGAGAAAAACCAAGATGCTCTCGACACAATATACAGAACATACTATCCTCAGATGGTGGGGATTTGTATGAGTATCATAAGGGAGGACAGGGCTGTGGCCAGTGACCTTGTCCATGATGCGTTTATCCTGGCATTTGTTTCTATTGGCAGTCTTAGGGACAACTCAAAATTCAATGAATGGCTAACATCTATTGTCAGGAATGTATCACTGAAGCATATTGAACAGCGGGATAGGGTTCATATCCTACCCATTTCCTCTATCAAAGAAGAGGATGCTGTATTTGTTGATTCAGCGTCTTCTCCCGATGCAGACTTGAACTACAAAGAACTGCTGGAACTTATCAACCAACTGCCCGAAGGTTATCGTGAGATTTTGCGACTATCTGTCATCGAAGGCTTCTCTCATAAAGAGATAGCAGGAATGCTTGGTATCAAACCACACAGTTCTTCATCGCAATTGGCAAGGGCAAAGGTTGTCTTGAAGCGTCTCCTTGACAATAAAGCTATTGGCATACTTGCCGTCTTGTTTCTTATTGCGCCTATATGGTATTTCATTTTCAATCACGAAGGCAAACGGCAGAACGAAATCGTAAAAGTCGATGAACGTGGTGGACAAACAAAGCCGAATAATGAACACATCCAAGCAGAGCGGAAAGACACCATTACAGAGAAGGACAACAATTCTGTCCTTAGTCCCGTAATCAAGATCTCCACTCATCATAGAAAAGAAATAGCATTGACCGATAAGGAAGAAATGCAGATTACAATACCTGATACAGATTCCGTAGGAGTCAAGCCTAATACAGACATCACCAATGAGGTACTGATAACGGAAGCTGTAGAGGATTCGACTGTCTCAACAAAGAAGGATTCTATTACCCAGCCAGTAATTGTTCCAGAGATAAATATCACCGAGGAACTTGCTAAGCAGAAAAAGAAGTGGCAATTCCTCGCAGCAGGTTCTCTCGGTCCGGCATTGGCGCAGAGTGCCTACAAGCTTATAGCTGTTGACAACAGTCGACTACCCGAGCCGGAAGCCACGTCTGTTTTTTTGCCCGACCATGTAAGCACATGGGAAGAGTATGCCACCCATCTGAATTCAATACCTTATTCCGACATGCCGGCCGATACGCTTGCGCTGATGGAGATTGCAGAACACAACACTGGTGAGATTGAGCAGAAGGAGCATCATGAAAAGCCTATCACGTTTGGCATTTCATTGACAAAATCTCTTGGCAGGAACTGGAGTATTGAAACAGGCTTACAGTATTCGATCCTTAAATCACGGTTCTATATGGGAGAGAACGGCTATTCGATAGTTGACAGACAAAAGGTTCACTATCTTGGCATACCGCTTCGTGTTTCCTATAACTGGATTGACTACAAGCGTCTGTCGGCATACACCTCTGCGGGTGTTGCACTGCACATACCTGTTTATGGGAAGGTGAGCAGCAACTATCTTACAAACTGGCAGAGTGCTTATTCTGAGAGCAAGCACTTTACCCCGACACTGCAGTGGCAGACAGGCATAGGCGTAGGTGTACAGTATAGGCTTGCTCCAAATACCAGCTTATTTGTAGAACCGACATTCAACTGGTTTATCCCGTCAGGCAGTGATACACATACCATCTGGACAGAACACCCATTCATGTTCACATGTCCATTCGGATTGAGAATCACATGGTAATAGTTTGGCTGGGTGTTCTTTTCCGTAGGTTAAGGTGAGGAAGAATGATAAAGTTGCCCCCATGGGTTCTTTACCATTCTTCTTTCTAATCGCTACACCTCAAAATATAGAAACAGCTTGAACTGAGGAAATCTCTCAAATAAGGGATAGATGAAAATGGAGTTGTCAACCTGCGTGGCGTAAGTCCAAATTTGACTTTGTAATGTGGGTTGATGAAGTATAGGGTTCTGTCTTGAATCGTCAAATCTGTCTGACTTACAAGCCTTTCAAATGCTTCAATCGTAATTCTGGTTCGTCTTATGGCAAGCAATTCGTTTAGGCAGACATCGCTTTCTCCTGCCAGTCTGATAACGCCTTTATATAAAACTCTGGGCAAAAGGTGAACGAATGGAATTTGCGAAAGAATCCTGTTCCTGCATATTTGCTGGTGCCCACCAAAAGGCATCTGCCATGCAGGGAATGACATGAAAATAACGCCACCCTTCTATAGGGAATAACCAATATGTGACAGTAAAACATCCTTGTCATATACATGTTCCAGGACATCATGACATATAACAATGTCGTACTGATGTTTAAGACCTTTGATTTTGAGGAAGTCTTCGGCTATGAACCTGCCCTTAGCCTGTTTCTCCCTGAAGAATCTCCTGGCTTCCTCTATCCTTCCGGGTGCTATATCCACACCAGTCACATTACATCCGGCCTTTGCAAATGGCAGCAGATTGCCGCCCTCGCCGCATCCGACCTCCAGGATGTTCATTCCCGGAGCCACCTCATGCCATTGTTTGATGTACGGAATAAAGAATTTCGTACATGTCTCTGCCAACTCCTCAAATTAGCGTCTTCTATTATTATGTCGTTCCTGCATTTTATGATGTAATTTGTAATAATGATTGGTTGCCTGTCGTCAATAATGATATGGTAGGAAACCCGATGACTGCATTGTTAAAAAAATACTTGTTGCGATGCAGTCTTTGCCCCCTTTGGGGTATCTATATTAGAAAGGGTATAAAATGCATTAACGGAAATTCAGTATGAAACAGCAATTCGTAATTAAGACTGTCTTTGCAGTTCTGCTATCGTTAAGTTCATTTGAACTGAACGCTCAACATTATTGGGCTATAGCCGTTTTAGAAGAAGGGGAAGAGAAACCAACCATTATGGAGTACCATAGTGTCGCAGAGACTGCAGAGAACGGGATGGAGTATTATCGTATCTTTGACAATAGCTATCGTTTCCGTAAAGAGACCTATAACCCTGTAAAACTACAGTATGGCTATAGATGGGCTGACAAGCAAATGTATATCTACGATTTTGAGAACGACAAGGAGACGCTTGCCTTTGACTTCAATCTTAACGCTGGCGACCATTTCACTACCTTCAACGGCATGGAATGGGAAATAGAGATGGTTAAGGACACTCTTGTAAATATGTCGTTCATGGGAAAAGGAGAAAGTGTGATGAAGAAGTTGCTGATAGTAAAGAAGCTTGACGGCACCATCCGCGACCAGTGGTTAGAAGATTTCGGCTCCTTTACTAACCATTTCATGATTAGCAGTATGGAGAACGTGGAATGCTCACAAACATTATGGATGGAATATGACATGGGAGAATATCTCACAAGGGAGATTACCACGGGTCCAATCTATGCCCATGATTCTGGGTGGATAGATGGAGCCTTCGAAGCATCAGTCATGCCTTATAGGGTATGCACATACTATGATGACGGTCGGTTGATCATTGAGGATGTCCAATGGTGGTATGCGCACCGAGACTACATTTGCTTTTACCAAAACGGAGATGACATCTACAAGATGTATGGTTGGGAATTGGAACCACATGTAAATTTCGGGAATTCAGCACTCAGGAGGGATGTTATTACATTCAATGGCCTGCCAGCTCCGTCAAATGGCAAATACACAATTCATTGGGATGATAATGAGTACACCACTGGGATAAGTAACATACACCCATCTTCTCAAACTAGGAATCGAGTGTATGACCTCCAAGGACAAAGATTGTGGTCAAAACAAACAAAGGGTATTTATATTAAAGATGGGGTGAAAGTGTATGCGAAGTAACATAAAGACAAGGCTTTGGTGTATTGTATTTCTTGCTTCTGTAGGCTTGCACATTAACGCACAGAATGGCAGTGGCAATTCCGCTACGCTCATAGTGACGGAAATCTGTGTAGCCAACATCGACCAGACTATTGACCATTCAAACAATTATGGCGGCTGGATTGAATTGTATAATCCAACCGCGTCAGGTGTTTCGTTGGACGGCTGGTATATCAGCGATGATGCAGGAACATTGGAGAAACACAAGCTGACTGGCTATGGAACTTTAAGCCCGGGAAGCTACAAGTGCATTTTCTTCGACCATAACGCTCTTGATGGCGAATATGGTCCTGATGCCACAAGGCAGGTGCGGTTCAAGTTGAACAGGAAAGGTGGCACGCTATATCTGTCGAGAAATGGAAAGGATGTAGAATTGTCATTCACCTACCCGGAGTCAATGCCTCGCTGTAGTTATGCAAGGGTAAGTCTGGATGCAGAAGAGTGGCAGTATTGTGGCATGCCTACCCCAGGCAGTGCCAATGTGGGATATTTCGCACATGAGTCCTTACCCGCACCAGAGGTTGACAGTGATTCCAGACTCTTCACATCGGTCTTCGAAGTGCATGTTTCCATTCCCGATGGGACAACGCTACGCTACACGACGGATGGCAGCACACCAACCCTTATCAATGGAATGACAAGTGCCAATGGACGGTTTTCCATCACAAAGACTACTGTGCTGCGACTGCGTTTGTTCGCAGATGACAAACTTCCGAGCGCTGTCGTCACACGCACTTACATCTACAAGGACAGGGAGTATTATCTGCCAATTGTAGCAGTCACCACCGACCCACGCAATCTCTATGACAACGTGATTGGCTGTTATGTGGATGGCACTAACGGCATCACAGGACGAGGCGCTACAGGCAAGTCCAACCTCAACATGGATTGGGAGCGTCCCGTCAATTTCGAGTATCTGACAGCAGATGGGCAGATGGTCATCAATCAAGAAACGAGTTTTGAAGTGGCTGGCGGATGGAGCCGCCATTTCAAGCCAGCCTCGTTTAAGGTGCAAGCCAAGAAACTATATGATGGTAAGGGGCATTTCCCAAAATCACCTTTTGCCACAAAGCCCTACCAAGAGTATAAGCAACTGCTGATTCGCAATGGTGGCAACAACAATCGCACTGATGGTGGTCCCCGTATCAAAGATGGTATCACTCAACAGGTACTGACGACAAGCGGATTCTATGTCGATGCACAAGAGTTCCAGCCAGTACATGTATTTATTAATGGCAAATACTTAGCCATGATGAATGTACGGGAGCCGAGCAACCGATTTCATGGTGCTGCCAACTATGGCTATGATGATGACGAAATTGACGGCTTTGAATATAGTAGCGGAAGTTATCATCAGAAAGGCGGTACCCGTGAGGCTTTCGACAGGATGATACAACTGTCATACTATGCTGATACAGACGAAGGATATGCCTGTATGGCAGAGGTACTTGACATCGACGAATTTGTGCGCTATATGGCTGCGATATGCTACACTGGTACCAGCGACTGGGTGCTGACTAACAATAATGTGAAAGGCTATCGTTCGCAGGATGATGGCAAGTTCCACTTCGTGTTCTTCGACCAAGACCTGACCTGGGAAAACACAAACAATGTGGAAGATTTGGATGCCAACGAAATAGTCTATCTTTATCGCAATCTCAAAGAAAACAGCAAATTCCGCCAACAGTTTGTGGCGGCATACAGCATCCTTCATGGAAGTATATACACTCCAGAGCGATGTCAGTTCATTGCAGACAGCATTTGCTCTTTGGTAAAAGATGCCCTCGCATTTGACAATCGCTATACTACTGCCACTTATCGTAAACTGGAACAGACCATGTGGGAGAAAAGTCACAG
>CALCEL010000017.1 GCA_937900485.1 uncultured Prevotellaceae bacterium | reverse complement strand
TTGCAAGATTTTATGTGCATTAGATACAAAATTTTGTAGACATATGCAAATTTTCAAACTATTATTTTATTGGTTGTTAAATAATTAAATAATTTTCAAGGGATGACTATTTAGCGTTGAGTCAAAAATAAGTATCTATGTGTGCTGCTATTCATTTACATTATAATATGACACCTTTCACCATGTGAAAGGTGTTCTTTTAGTCGGAGTCAATGTGAAGTGAAGATTTACTTATCTCTTTTATTTATTTTGCATAATACTTACTATGGTGCCTTCGGTCTTCACCATTCCTGGTGAAGCTATTAGTCCCATATTGCGCATGGTGTCTTCGGGTGTCAGTCCGTTGATGCCATGCTCACAGCTTATGGCTATGCCGTCCATCGCCAGTTCTACGGCACGGTATGCCGCATCTACGGCTACTAATCCCTTCAGCGCACAACCGTGGTTGCCACCATCGCATATCATACCCGTGATTGACGATGCCATGTTCTGTATTGTCAGCGTCAGACTCCTTAGCGAGCCGCCCCTAAGGTAAGCTAAAGCACATGCCATACCGGTGCCGGCAGCTATGGCACAACCGCAGAAGGCTGACAGTTTACCGGAATACTCCTTTATATACATGCACACCAGATAACTCAATGCTGTGGCCCTGAGCAGTTGCTCTTTGCTGTATCCGTTCACCCTATGCGCAGCGTATAGAGGCAGTGTGGCGATGATGCCGTGTGCTCCGCTGCCAGTTATGCTCATGGCTGGACGAGGCAGTCCCAACACACGCGCCTCAATGGCTGCGGTACAGAGGAGGGCAGAGGTGGTGTGCTCGTCAGAGGATATCACCTGTGAACCGTTCTTCTTGTGTAGTTGCTTGGTTATCGTGGTGCGACGACTGTCAATAGCACTCTCAAAGAGTGACAGGTTTAGGTCGTATGCCTTGCTTATAAACTCAATCTCCTGGATGGGTACGGACCTAACATAGTTAAGCAGCTGTCTCAGCGTGTGACGGTGTATCTCATATTCATGTGTGTCGGTAGTTTTTGTTATGCGCGGTTTTCCCGGTTTTCTCTTTGCGGGTGAAGGGTGTTCTATCACTCTGCCGTTTTGTGTTATCTGAGTTATGTTAGTGTGCGACCCTCTTATACTCACGCTGGCAGTGCCCTCGTCGGTGGTCACGGTGGCAGTGATGCTTATCTCACTGCTTATTCCGCCCATCTCCACTCTCACCTTGCCTTGTCTCACCAACTCACTCGCCTCCAGGTCATCAGTGCGCCTTACACTGTCAAGACACTCAAGTTCGCGGCTTGCATCTGCTGCCACATATCCCAATGCTGCGATATGTTTGTTGCCAACTTCATTACTGTTTGGTATGCCGCAGGTGAAAGCGTTTTTATACATGCCACTGTTGAGCACCACGTGAATGTCTTTCAACGAACCGTTCACATACTTCTTCGCCTTAGCTACGGCAAAGGCGATGGCACCCGGTTCGGTGACGCCTAATGCCGGGCGCATATCTTCATATATTAGTCGGGTGAGTTTTTTCATTTTTTATTTGCTTTTTTACAGGAACGAAAGGAATAGAGAATATGGCTTTAGTGAAAAGAATGTTTTATTCTGTGACCGTACTCTTTGAGAATGTCACACAGAAGAATAATATCCATGGGTATAGAGCGGTGAAGAACACGTCTGTAGCCTGCATAACTACACCGCATCCTGAGCTCTCTATACCTTTCATCAGCAGTAATACGCATCCTCCGTAAGGTACGATGAATGGGAACGTGCATATGATGGTGGCAAGCAGGGTGGTCCTGCAATAGGGATGTAGCCCATGTCTTCTGCCTATGATGTTTACAAACGGTGCTACACATATATTGGCAATGGTGTTTACAGCCGCTATGAGTATGCCTGTCACTGAGGCTAATGCTACGATGGTCAGTTCGGCACTTCTCTGTGAGTGTATCACCCTCCTGTTAAGTGTCTCGGTTATTACGTCCATGCATCTTCCATTGATGATAAGTCCGGACAGCGACACCACGACCATCAGCAGAACGCACACACCCGTCATGCCAGTTATGCCATCCACTATGGCTCCGCTGACCTTGCCCTCGCTGATGCTCACAAGGTCGGCTGGGATGAAGAGCTGTAACGCCAATCCTATGATTACTGCTGTCGTTATGCCCATGGCAATAGCTGAGAATATGCTCACCTTGCGTAACGATAGCACAATGATAAGAAGTGTAGGGAAGAGTAGTGCCAGACCATCTGGCGTTGTCTGTATCGTCAGCGCATCACCTTGTCTTTGTTCTGTAAACAACAGTCCTGAGAGCAGAAACGCCAATGACGTTATCACTGCTGCCTTGGTCACCACGGGCAACCTTCTCCTTATGCTGGTGCCTATCTCTGCTGTTCTGCCGTCATCGTCAAACTCCTGTGTGGCTGCGGCTATCACTGCCGTGTCGGACACAGGCGCTATGCTGTCTCCTAATGCCGCACCCGAGAGTATGGCTCCTCCCAACAGCGCAGGGGTGCATCCTATGGCTACTCCTGCAGGAAAGAGCGTAAGGCTTATGGTACTGATGGTGCCAAAGCCGGAACCCGTAGAGATGGCAAACAATCCGGAGAAGAGGAACACGGCTAACGTGAATGCTGTGGCACCCACGTTAAGTGTACCTGCTGCCCATACCAGTGCGTCGGCTATGTGTCCTGCTTTCAGTATGGTGCCATATACACCCACCATAAGCCACAGCATCATGGCCGTAACTACAGTCTTGCCGCCGGCATATTCATAGATGGTGTTCCAATAGACTGTCTTGTTGCCGTTAAATGCTCCTCCCGCTATTATGGCGCAGATACCAACGACTGTCAGTAAACTGATGTCGGTAGCTTCAAAGAAGGAGAGTGTGATGGCGCTGAACACAAAGAGAGCAAAGGGGATGGCGGATGTCCATACGCCTAACTTTGTGTCATGTTCACCTGATGTTCTTACACTCATAACATTCAGCCATAGAATAAAACAAATCTTAAGTTGTTCTCAGATAATCTCTTCCGAGAGTGCAAATCTACGTCTTTCCACTTTTGCTGACAATCACTCGTATAGGGTATAGCCCATACCGCATGTATGTTAACAGATGCTTGTCTTTTAGTGAAAAGCGGGTTAACTGTTGAAGTCCGGAATATCAATGCTTTGGAATGATCATGTTTATTCTTGTAATTCTCAGATAGTAAACAGGTAAATGCTCATGCGTGTTCTTCTCGGATTCTTAATCTGTATGTTTTCATTGTCTTACCCTATGTGTTCCGGATGATAATAATTCGTGTGAGAAGATGGAATGTCTGTTTCTTGTGATCACACGTGAATGCTAAAGAGGAAAGTGGCGGGCAATGAGGATTATGTGAAATGGTTAAGAGGTTTGTTCGATCACGATGTTTTTTCTAATGACGATTATTATTGAAATACATAATAGATGGTTCTAATGGCAGATTAGGAATTGTTCCGTAATATATATATGGTAAAGATTGCAGATGGATATGTGTGATTGCTTCTTCATTTTTTGAGGTGTCGGACGTGATTGCTCATCGATTTTTTTGGAGGGCAGTAGTCGAGTGGGCAAATAGTGTGGTGTTTGTGTATATGTCGTGTGGTGCCAACGTGTGAGAATTGCTGTGCTGTGTGTGTTCCTGATTCGGTTTTAGTCAGATTTACAAGTATGGAGTTAATGTGCAAAATAGTGTGGCGTAGGTATAAAAAAGAATGTGTCATTTGCATGACACATTCCAAAGATATTATTAGTGTTTATTATGCGAGTTTGCGTGAACCGTCTCCAATGACTACGTCGATGATGATTGGCTCTTTTCCGAACTTCTCCTTATACTTGGCAGTAACAGTCTTGACGAAGTTGTCGTACAACTCATCAGCCACAAGGTTGATAGTACATCCGCCGAATCCGCCGCCCATTATTCGGGAACCAGTGACAGAGCACTCCTTGGCGATGTCATTGAGATAATCAAGTTCCTCACAAGATACCTCGTACTCTTTTGAAAGGCCGTAGTGTGTCTCGTACATTTTCTGACCGACTGTCTCATAGTCACCTTTCTCGAGAGCGTCGCAAACTGCGAGTACACGGTCCTTCTCGCCTAATACGAATGTGGCGCGCTTGATATCCTCTGCAGGAACATCTCCGGCAACTTCCTTCAACTCGTCCCATGTGGCCTCACGAAGAGTCTCGATCTGCTTCTCTGGGTGCTTAGCCTTAATCGCTTTGACAACGTTCTCACAAGAGTTACGTCTGTCGTTGTATGGTGAGCCTGCCAATTCATGCTTGCAGCATGAGTTCACGAGCACGAGCTTGTAACCTTTTGGATTCCAAGGGAAATACTCGAATTCGCCTGAACGACAGTCGAGACGCATGAGTGAGCCTTTCTTACCGAATACAGATGCGAACTGGTCCATTATACCACAGTTCACGCCGATGTAGTTGTGTTCTGTTGACTGACCAACCTTTGCAAGGTCCATCTTTCCAATCTTGTTGCCACCGAACAGGTCGTTGATGGCGAAAGCGAAACAGCTCTCAAGTGCTGCAGATGATGACATTCCAGCACCAAGTGGCACGTCACCTGCGAAAGCTGTGTCAAATCCTTTGACTGGTACACCGAGCTTCTCCATCTCCTTGGCTACTCCATAGATGTAGCGGAAATGACTTGCCTTAGGACCTGCAGGGTCGTCAAGTGAGAACTCCGCATAGTCTTTGAGATCGATTGAATATGCCTTTATTGTTCGTGTACCGTTAGGTCTAATCTCTGCTATCATACCTTGCTCAACAGCACCAGGGAATACAAAACCACCGTTGTAGTCCGTATGCTCGCCGATAAGGTTAATACGTCCTGGTGATGCATAAACTGATCCTGGCTCACCACCGAGGTGCTTCAGGAAACGCTGTCTTACGTCATCTATAGTTAATCTCATAATCAATTAGTGTTTTATAAGGTTTAACATTAAAAAATCTTATTTCGTTATCCTCTTGTATGATGAGGTTTTTTTTGTTTTGTTGTTTTATTTATTTAATCCGATCTTGCTACCGAAGTTGCAGAACCAGAATACGTATGCGTAATAAACGAACATGAGCATGATTGCCACACCGACACCTAATGATGGATTGTCAACGATTAATCCCATGAGGAGCGGAAGAGTGGCACCACCAAGTACACCCATGTTTATGAGACCTGACGCATTCTTTGTGTGTGGACCAAGGTCCTGAAGACCAAGGTTGAAGATGAGAGGCCACATGACAGAGTGGAAGAGACCTGCCGCAAGCATTGCGTATACAGCAGACATTCCAGGCAATACGAACGAGATGCCGACACATATTGCACCACCTATGATACATGCTGTGAGAAGCTGACGTGCCTGGAACTTAGCGAGGATAGCTGATCCGACGAAACGGCCTACCATCATACCGCCCCAATAGAATGGGAGGAAGTCTGTGGCTGAACCTTGAAGGTTTGGATTAGCCTTCCAGAATGCTGGGAGCATAGATGGAATACCAATTTCAAGACCCATGTACATTGCTATGGCGATAGCGCCGAACCATACGTGTGGATATTGGAATACAGAACTCTTGTACTGCTTTGTGTCAACTTTGATGTCTGAGTTATCTTCTGACTTGTCCTTGTCTGGATCTGGAAGCTTGATGAAGAAAAGAATTGCTGCAATCACCAGTGTGAAGATTCCAAGACCAAGGAATGGACCAGGCACGTTAGCTGGTACCTTGGGCTTGCCTGCGATTATGACATATGTAATGAACATTGGTGCTACTGTTGTGGCAACGGAGTTCAAAGCCTGTGAGAGTGTCATGCGGAATGCACCGCTCTCAGGAGCGCCAAGAACCATGACGTATGGATTTGCAACGAGCTGAAGCATTACAACGCCGAGGGCAACAAGGCTCATACAGCAAAGGAATACTGTGTAGACATTTGATGAGTCAAGTGAGGCTGATACGCCAAAGTAGTTTGCTACGAAGCCCATGGCTACCACTGTGAGTCCGAGTACAAGAGTAGACTTGTAGCCGATCTTATTCATCATCATGGCGAATGGAATTGAGAAGAAATATGCACCGTAGAAGAACGTGTTTACAAGTTGTCCTTGCGTGTCTGTGAGGTTGAAAGCTTCTTTGCAGAACTCAATCATTGAGTTGTTCATCGTTGTCACGAATCCAATAAGGAAACACACAATGAACACGATAATCAACGGAAAGAGATAGCTTTGTTGATTTTTTTGTGACATGTTGTTTGTTAGTTTAAAAGATTGATTATTAATTGTTTGTATTTCTTCTAAAAGCCTAAGAATCACGCTGTGTACCCGTGACTCTTAGGCTGTGTGTATTTTTACAAGGTGTCAAACTTGTATATTGTCTTTTGTGCGTATTTCTCCCCTGGATTGAGTACTGTTGAAGGGAAGTATGGACGGTTTGGAGAGTCAGGGAAGTGCTGGCACTCAAAGCATATGCTTGAACGTCTTGGTGCTGTTGCGCCGTGCTGGATAGGGTAGCCGTCCGCCCAGTTATCTGTGTACACCTGAACTCCAGGCTCCGTTGTGTATGTCTCCAGTACTCTTCCGGATTTGGGGTCTGTCAGTCTGCACGCCAAAGTCAATTCGCCAACTTCTTTCTTATTGCAGACAAAGCAATGGTCATATCCTGCTCCGTTCTTGATTTGTTCGTCGTCAGCGTCAATGTCCTGACCTATAGGCTTTGCTTTGCGGAAGTCGAACGGCGTGCCATCCACCTTTCTTATCTCACCAGTAGGTATTGACGTGCTGTCGATAGGAATGTAGAAGTCACAGTTCATCTCAAGCAACTGATCCTCGATGCCTGGAGTAGGGTTCGCAATGCCCTGGATTGAGAAAAAGGCATGGTGAGTGAGGTTGATTATGGTTTTCTTGTTTGTTGTGGCAAGGTACTCAAGAATCAACTCGTTATCGTCTGTCCATGTGTATTCCACTGCAATCTTAACTTCACCGGAGAAACCTTCGTGTCCGTATGGAAGCACTATGTTTAGCGTCAGATTCTGGTCACCAGTCTGGTATGCGTCCCATACCTGTGCGTGAAGTCCTGTAGGTCCTCCATGAAGGGCATTCGGACCATTATTTATTGCAAGACTGTACTCCTTGCCGTTAAGCTGGAACTTACCTTTGCAGATACGATTGCCGAATCGTCCGATAAGTGTAGAGAGGTATGGCTCTGGTGAGTTGATGACACCGTCAATAGTGTCGTGTCCCTGTATAACGTTAGCTACTTTTCCATTTTTATCTGGCACCATAATCGCAACTATGGCTCCTCCGTAATTGGTTACAGCCACTTCATATCCGCTCTTATTTTTAAGTATGTAGAGACCTGTCTTTTTTCCGTTAATCTCTTTCTGAAAATCTGCGGGATTGAGACCGCATAGGTTTTGTTGAGGTGTGCTCATTATTCTATTACTTTTAGGTTTGTATTTTTCACGCATCAATCCCCGATAATTGGGGTCTGCAACAATTTATGTGCAAATAAAATATATTTTTTTTAATTGAACGAATAAAAACACTAATATTTTCTTATTCTCAATTATTTTTTGGAATACATTTTCTTAACAAATGTCAACAAATCTGCCACCACAAAACTGCTGCCTCCGATGAAGATGAAATCATCTTGGTTTGAGTCTTCGCATGCTCTCAGATAAGCGTCTTGAACTGTGGGATATGAGTCGCCATGTAAGTTGTATGACATGGCTTTTTCTTTCATGACATTATGAGGCAGAGCGCGTTTTACACTTGCCTGAGTGAAATAATACGTTGCTTCTGTCGGAAGCATAGACAAAACGCCGCTGACGTCTTTGTCATTGACCATGCCCAATACTATTCTTGCTGTTGCTCCGTTAGCTTTTGTTTTTGATATGATTGGGGCTAATTGCTTTGTCAAGTAGATGAAGCATCCTACATTGTGTCCAGTGTCACAAATTGTAAGAGGGTGAGTGTTAATTGTTTGCCATCTTCCCATTAAACCTGTGCTTTTACACACGTTATTAAAGCCGTTGTGTATGGCTGTGTAGCTTATCTCACGTGGTAATGCTTGTCGTAATAATTTTATCGCAGTCAAGATAGTGTTGGCGTTTTTGACCTGATATATACCACCTAATTCGGAGTGTAAATTTCCGAATGAGACTGTCTTGTAGTCAATTCCCCCGTTTGTGCATAACTGATACGATATAATCTCCTTATCATTCTCTGCGAAAGTTATTGGTGCTCCAATGATTTCGGATTGCTGTTTGAACACAGGATAGGTTTCATCGTTATTTTCTCCGATGACAACGGGTACACCTTTCTTTATTATTCCTGCTTTTTCCCTTGCGATTTTCGGCAATGTGTCACCGAGCAGAGCCACGTGGTCAAAGCTTATATTAGTTATTATTGAAATAAGAGGTCTTATTATGTTTGTACAGTCAAGTCTTCCTCCTAATCCGACCTCAATGACTGCGATGTCCACGTTTTGCTCGGCGAAATACTTAAATGCCATCGATGTTGTCAGTTCAAAAAAAGAAGGGTGTAATGGTTCGAAGAACGAGCGGTTCTCTTCAACGAATCGTACGACGTAATCCTCGGAAATCATCTTTCCGTTGACTTTTATTCTCTCTCTGAAATCAGTCAGGTGTGGTGAGGTGAACAGACCAACTCTGTAGCCGGCTGCTTGTAAAATTGATGCTATGGTATGTGAGCACGAGCCTTTCCCATTTGTTCCTGCTATGTGGACCGACAAGAATTTCTTGTGTGGATGACCAAAGTGTTCGTCAAGAGTCTCTGTGTTGTAAAGTCCCTCTTTGTAAGCGTCTTTTCCCACGTTCTGAAACAGTGGGGCGCTTGTGAATAGATATTCTGTTGTCTCTTGATAGGTCATAGTCAGTGTATTTTATCGTTTGGCAAAAAACAAATCATAATTATTTTTTGTGGATTGTTAATATTGTATCAGAACTCTAATAATACTCTTGCATTCACTTGTCTTCCTGTAAGATAGTTAGGTACAGCGTATTGGTTGTTAGTGATGTCTGTAACCCAATAGTAAGAGTTTACGTTGCTTATGTCGAGAATGTTAAACACGTCTAATCCGAGCCAGATGTTCTTGAAGTTTTTTAGAGCGTTACTCCTTATGCGCCTATCCTCGTTGTTAAGCAGTCTATAGCTGATTCCCATGTCAACACGTCTGTATGATGGCATTCTGAATACCTGTTTTTCTCTGCCTGTATGTGGTGGGCCGAATGGCAGTCCTCCAGCGTAATGACCTTTCAGTGTTACTTTCCATTTGTCCGTATTTGGGAAATAGTCGCTGAAAAACATTGAGAGGTTTATTCTTTGGTCTGTAGGCCTTGGGACCCATGTGCCGTTGATTTTCTCCGATGTTTTCATGATGCCGCAGCTAATCCAGGAATCCGTTCCTGGTACGAATTCTCCGTATATTTTCATATCCAGTCCAGTAGCATATCCTGAAGCTATATTTCCGCCATAGTAAACAATTCTGACGTTGTCCACATTATAAGGAATGATATCGTTGAGAGCTTTGTAATAAGCCTCTGCGGTGAATTTGAAAGGTCTGTTTCCGATCTTAAACCTGTAATCACCGGCAATAACGAAATGGATCGAGCGTTGTGATTTTATCTCCTTGTTGAGATATGCGTAGCAGTTACCGTTGACAGTCGTTGTGTCTCTCATTTCTTTGTAGAATGGAGTCTGATAGTATAGTCCGGTAGAAAAGCGAAATGTCAGTTTGTCGTTGTTTGCGGGGATGAAAGCTATTGTAGCTCTTGGACTGAGTAATATCTCATTGTTCCAGCTCCAGTGAGTGAGTCTTAGTCCATAGTTCAGGATAACATCTCCTTCCTTATATTCCTTTCGGTATGTGTCTTGTGCGTAAAATTCCGTGTGAGTGCTTTTCTCCTCGTTTGCTGATGAGAGATTATAAATCAGCGACAGATAATCATTACTTATTGGCATTGAATATCCGGCGGAATCGCGCATTTCCCATTCTCTCATTGTCTCTTTGACATGTTCAAACTTAATCAAGGCGCCATATTGCAAGTCGTGTTTTCCGAACTTGCTTCTACCTTTTGCACCTATATTTATTACCGATGCGTTAAGTCTGTTTCTCGCGTGTTCAAGATATTTGCCGATGGCGAGGCTCTCATTCTCGCTGTCTTGATTAAGCCAATATTCTCCGCTGATATCGTACGTTTCCTTCTCCGTAGTCTTAAATGCTGAGACGTTTAATGAGATTTCATTGTAGGAATTAAATTTGTGATTTATGCTAAAAGCTCCGAAATATGTGTTGAATTTATCCTGCTCTTGTCCGTCGAAGTAGACTTTGAACTCTTTCACGTCCTCTGTAGTTCCGAATTTTGTTGTTCTGTCGCTTGGTGTGAAGTTATAGTCATTTAATGAGATAACTCCGATGAAATCGAGGGACCAGTTTTTTGTAGGTGCGGCGTGTATGTAAGTCTGATAATCAAAGTCTCTTGGCTCGTATTCTCCCTTTGTGTCCGTTGTGCCTAACAGATTACTCATGGTTTTGTAGCGTATGGCGTGTGACATACAGAACTTGTCGTTGCCAAGTCCAATATATCCTGAGGCTCCTAAAAGACTCGCTGATATTGAGCCTTCGGTATTATGCGGTTTCTTATATGTTATGTCAAGCACAGAAGACATTTTCTCTCCGTACTTAGCCTCGAAACCGCCTGCGGAGAAGCCTATTGACTCCACCATGTCTGGATTGATGATAGACAACCCCTCTTGTTGTCCGCTTCTTATCAGCAGAGGTCTGTAAACCTCAATGCCATTGATATACACGGAGTTTTCGTCGAAAGAACCGCCACGCACGTTGTATTGTGAGCTAAGCTCATTATGAGTACTTACTCCTGCTTGCGTAGCGATGATTTGTTCCACACCGCCTCCCGAGGCGTTACCCATGTGTTTTGTGTCTTTAATGTTAACGTCTGTCATGGAGTTCGTCTGTCTTCGTATCTCGCTGACTTGCACCTCACCGAGTTGTAAGTCTACAGGAGACAGCATTATGTTGATTGTCACGGAGTCGGTAGGATTTTTCAGCAGTCGTTTCCGTGTCTCGTATCCGATCATGGAGAACACCACGACGACAGAGTCTGACGACTCGCATACAAACCGGTATTTTCCGTTGAAGTCGCATGTTGTTCCCACAGGTTTTCCCTCGATGCGAACTTGTGCTAATTCAACGGGAGCTCTGTTGTTGTCCATGACACGTCCCTTGATGACCACGCTTTGCGCCACCGATCTCACGGCCAGCGACCATGCTATGATGAAAAGGAAATAGCAGTGCTTATTTATTATCATTGTTCTTTAATCTCGTTTTTATCATTAACGAACGTTTTGTCAGGTTTATTATTGCTTTCATCTTTTTTCTTTTTCTCGTCCTCGTCCTTATTGTCCTTCTTCAGTCCGAACAGGTCGCTGAAAGAGCTGAAGTCACGTTGGAAACTGATACCCAGTCCCTGAGTGTTCAAGGTTCCCTTGGTGAAATACCTGTCGTTGGTTTGGTTGTAAGCTTTCAGATAAGTGTTACCGTTTTGCCACAGTCTCCACATAAACTCGAAGTCACCAATGAAGCTGGATGTGTTAGTGAGAGTATTATCCCTATATCCGAAGTTACCATTTATGATCAGTCTGTCATCAAACAGTCTGCCTGTCAGTATACCTTCCACATCCATGTCTTGCCAGCCTCTCTCTCCTGTTGATATACCTGTTCCGAAATTCCAGTTACTGTTCGTTCCTATGATGTTTGAGAGCATCTGGTTGATTTGTCCGCTGAGTGTGGAAGACACGAACGAGTTGACAGCTTGTCCAGACTTGTCCTCTCCGTTAGCCCTGGCAAAATCATTCGGATAGAACCTATTGACGGCCAGCAGATATATCACTTGAGTGTTCATCTCCTCTTCAGAAGTAATCATACTCTTTACCAGCTGTCTTGTCTCGTCGTTGGTGTTTGGCAGGTTGATGTCAAACTTGAAGTCCATACTGCTAATTGTACCAGATATGTCGAGGACGCACACCACTTTAGTCTTGTTGTTCTGGCTGTAGGAGGCTGTTGATACTAAGTCAGACAAAGGTACGTTATGTATCTCGTGGTTACATATCAAATGTAATCCAGCGTCGAAAGGATTGCCGTTGAAGACGACCTGACTGCCATACGAGATACTCAGGTCGCGGTAGACGAGGTCGTGCATATACAAACGATAGCTGCCTCGGTCAACAGTGTATGTTCCGAACAGTTGGAATGAACCTTTGTTGTGCCATTTAGCTTCCAGGATACCGTTTCCGTATACACTTATGTAAGCGTCGTCCATACGGTCCATCCTCAGTCTTACCTCGCAGTTAGGATTCAGGTTAAGATGGAAATCCATATATATGTCGCCCTCGTAATTCTGTTTTCCTTTCTTCTTTTCTATTATATATGCGGACAAGTCGTCTGACAGTGTCTTGTCATTCTCTTTCTGGTCTGTTACATCCTCGTAAGTTGTCTCGTTCTTGTGTTGCGTCACATCTCTGAACTCTATGAAAGAGCTGTTTGTGAGAGCATCCGGAGAGACGTTATCATAAGAGAACACGGATCCCTTTGTGGACGACAAGTTGCCAGAGATGTTAAGAGGGTGTCCGTCAGAACCGTCCACGTGTACTGTACCTGACGCGAACACGGTGGCGCAGAATTTATCGGCGTTGAACTCTTTCTCGTCGTATGCCAGTATTGATCTGGCGTCGGCGTCAATCGAGTAAGAGAAATTCTTCAGGGAGTTATGTCTCACATATCCGTTGATGAGTCCTACGTTGCCATACTTGTCCAATATCCTCAGGTTGTCGAGGCTGATAAGTCCTCTTCGCAGGTGTATAGTGTCTCCTGTAATCATATATGGCACGTTGGTAGTCTTTAATGTCATGGACATCTCGCCTGTGACGTCGCCTTCCAAGTCTATTTTGTTGAGAGGTCCCACAATATTGAGTGTTCCTCTCATATATCCGTCTATATCCTTGAAAATTATGCCGAGAAAACCCTCCAGGACTTTTGCGTGTGTGTCTTTTGCCTCAACGTTAAGATATATGTCGTTATCTGCCGGAGAGACAAATCCGTTTACTTTTGTTATTCCGAATTTCTGGTTGTATGTGTCTGTAAGGCCATCTCTGCAAGAGTACATGTTGACGATGTCAGCGCTCAGTCGTATTCCGTTGACAATGTCATCCCATTTTCCGTTTATCTGTGCGTTTCCAAGGAGTTTGTCTTGCAGGCAAAAATCCCTCACGTTTATGTTAGCGTTGAAGTCAGGCTTGATGAGTAAGTTGCGTAAGGTGACATCGCCTGTCGCCTTACCAGAGAAGCTGACAGCCGTGAAGTTCACTATGTTTAGTATGTACTCGATCTCTATGTTGTTTAGCTTTGCCACTAACGAGTCGTTCGGATTCGGAGATGCGGTACCTTCGATGGACAGGAATTTATTACCGCTATACAATCTCAGGTTGTGGCATGAGATTGACTTCTCGAATATTGATATGTTAGAGTGGCTGATGTTCCATAATGTGTCATTGATTAGCAGGCTGATGTCATTTATGTCAATGTCAGTTTTAGTCTTTCCGAGACTATCCTTGAAATTGACCAGCACGTTTAGGTCAATATCAATATCGTTTTTATTCTTTATTTTAGTTTTGATATTTGACTCAATCACATTGTCAGCGCAAGTGGCGTTGACGTTGACTCTCATGGCAGACTCGTCATTGTGTCTCAGTCCATTCATGACAAGACTCAGTTGATCTTTGTTATTGCAGCATGTGAGTGACACATTACGGTATTTATAGCCGTCGTACTCAAATAAAGGTGCGTCGACGTTTAAGTTGAATATGTCCTTTTTAACATCGATAGAGCCAATGATGTGTGCCTCGTGAATAATCTTATATTCTTGATTTATAAAGTGGTGCATGATAGGGGAGTCTTTGACTGACAAATCATAAGTGAAGTTGGAGTCACTCTTCTTGTTATCCGTTTTGACTATTTCGGACAAGTGTGACGCGAAGATGTTCGTCACGTCATCTACTATAGAAGATATGTGTCCGTATCCCTTTATATGTCCTTCCGCGAAGTCACTGTTAAGTGCTATGTTTGTGTATCTGTTGTTCTGTTGTTCTACAGACAAGTCTATCTTGTTGAGCTTGAAGATGGTGTCGGCGGTGGTTATGATGAGGTCATTAACAGAAATGTTGCCGTTGATGTCATCAACGTCTGTGCCGCTGGCCTGTGTGTTTAACTGGAAGGCAATTCTTTCATTCTCATATTTGTCGGTTAGTCTCAGTTTATATGGTGTGAAGTCACTAACTTTTGCGTGTAAAGTGACGTTACGCTTCTTGCCTGACAGAGTATGTCCGACGACGGCATTTAATTTGACATTATCATCGTCTACGTTAATCTCTGCGTTGGCGTTCTCATAAGAGTTGTCCGCTGTTATGCTGATATTCTTATAGCTGTATCCGTTATACGTGAACAGTGGCACGTCGATGGTCACGTTTCCGTTCGGCACTTTACTGTCTTTGACCAAGTGGAGGTCGGCGTAAGCTGACAGAGCCAAGTCGCCCAAACTCTCCTCGTTCAAGATTTGTCCCAACGCGATATTGTCGTTGCCCGTTTGTATTTTTGCTGTGACATGCTCTTTGTCCTTACATCCTGCGTCGAACAAAATCTCTCCGGCTTCTGTCCTTACAGAGCCTTTGGCGGCCATAGTGTGTGTGTCATAGTGTAGTTCGGACTGAATTCTCACGTCACCGAGATTCGATAAGGTTTTTGCCGTTTTCTCGTCAACGGATAAAAATCCGAGTGTATTGCCTATGAGCTCTTTGTCCATGAACAGGTCATGGATAACTCCGCTCAGAGATAGTGAGTCACTCATGGCATTTTGTATCACTCCGTTAAAGTCGATGTTTAACATGTGATCGTCAGATGTGATTTGGAGAGTCCTTATCTCCGTTCTCTCATCGTCTCCGTCAATCTCTGCATTGAGGTTTATTGTCGGGAAAATGTTTATCTGTTTTGTCGTGAGACATTGAAAGTCAACGGGATTCACTGTGCTGTTTATGGTTATGCCGTCCTCTATCGCAAAAGACTTGTCTTTGTCTTTGTCTTTGTTTTTCAGACGTATCTTGGCCTCCGGTATCTCAACAGATGAGTTCTTCAGTGCGAGAATGAAGTTTTGTATCTCCATCCTGCTCTTGTTGGCTTGACACTTAAGTGACAAGTCCTTGATGCTAAGCCCGGAGTTAAGCTCTGTGGCATAGAAATGTTTGAGTGTGACGTTCAGCGAGTCCTCAGACAACGCCTTAAGCGAGACGTTGCAGCCTGCGTTTTTTACACTGATGTGATTGATGTCAAACAATCCTTTTTTTACCGGAAGATTCTCTATGTCGTATGTTATGTTCGCATGTCTCATGATAAAAGTGTTGACACGTATGTTTGGCGTGCTGGACTTTGTCGTGTCATTTGATGAAAACGCGTCGATAACATATTGGATGTTCAGAGTAGAGTCAACGTCCTTCTTGTAGAGCTTAGCGTTTGCACTGAACAACTGTGCGGAGTGCAACGATATTTGTCCCTTAAGAATATTAGCGAAGTCGAGTGATGCGGACACACGTCCCACTTTCAATGCTGTGACTTTGTCTTTGTCGGTTAGCTTGATGTCGTTTATGATGATTCGGGTAAGCAAACCTACATTCACAGACCCGATCTCCACTTTCGTCCCGATTTTCTCTGACAAGATGTCGGCTACCTTATCAGCTATCTGTCTTTGAATGAATGGTAAATTAAGAATAATAATGATAGAAGCATAGATACCCAGTATCCATGCCACTACCATTCTCTTATTATGTCTGTATTTTCTGATAAGTCAGATGATTATTTAGGAGAGCGTTGTGCTCTGTTATTTGATCCTGCGCGCGTAGTCAATCATTTTGATTGCTGTCACGGCACACTCGTCACCCTTGTTTCCCATTTTTCCGCCGCACCTGTCTAATGCCTGCTGCATGTCGTTGGTTGTGATCAGTCCGTATATGACTGGCTTGTCTTGTTTGGCGTTCAGATGCGAGAGTCCCTGTGTCGTGCCTGCGCAGATATAATCGAAGTGTGGCGTGTCACCCCTGACCACACAGCCGATGGCTATAACCGCGTCGACATCTGTCTTCACCATCTGTGCGGAACCATATATGAGCTCGAAACTTCCTGGTACTGTCATCACTTTGATGTCATCCTTATCAACTCCGTTCTTGACAAGAGTGTTTACTGCTCCGTCAAGGAGCGCACCCGTCACGTTGTTGTTCCATTCGCTGACAACAATGCCGACTTTCATTCCTGATGCGTTTGGTACGGAGTTTATGTCATAGTCTGATAAGTTGTGATATTTGCTTGCCATTTGAGATGTGTTAAAAAATTCTGTGAATCAATCTAATTGTTTTGTTTTCGCTGATGCGGTATGAATACTACTTTAGTGATATATCATAAACGAGGAATTCGCCAGAATGTGAGTATCCACAACGCTCACGCAAAAGTAGTAATAAAATATGAGAAAGACGGAGTTTTTAGGTTAATTTTGCATAACTGTCCCCTAAACATAATATTACCGGTCCATACTATCACAACAAAGGAGTTGGGAGGCTTTTCTAAGTTGTAGGCAAGTCGAATGCTTTTACCCAATGCCACAAGGTGTGTTTTCTGAAGCGGTTTCCCGTAATTCCGACGTGCCGGATTTCTTATCCGCACCCCCAATTTTTGCTGTCCGAAACTCCTCTTTTTCCGTTGACACGTGATAACGAAAAAATGACTTTCAGTTTTTTCTCGTGTCTTATTCGGCGTCTGAAAATCTCAGGTTAGGACGATGAAAAGTTCAGGTTAGAATTTTGAAAACTGCAGACCTGTTTGTAGTGTATATCCTAACCTAAGAATTTCAAAAAAGAGATACAAGGTTTTTGAAAGTCTTGTTTTAAGATTATCAAAAAGTTAACCTGTTTTTGACAAAAAATGGGCATAGGAAATTTAGTTACATCGCAAATTTTCAATTATTCCCCCTGTTTGTTATTGCTCTTGACATGACTTTAAGTGCCTGTTTTTCTGATGTGTCCGTGGATTTGTTAGAGGATTATATCCTGGGAAGGTATGACACGGTATGATAAAAAAGCCAAATGCTAACCGGGCTGCTCTGTATGACTTCATAATAAAACAGCGGTTTTGTTTAGATGTGAGTCATGAGGATGTGTGTTTCGGACTTAATACATCATGCGTTAGATATGTGTTTTTCATTTGTGAGCGTTGTCCTATAAAGACGTAAGGTTCGTTTAAAACGAAAAAAGAATGGAGTGAAAACCCCATTCTTTTTTGTTTTATACTATTGTTTAAGTCCTCGAGTAACTTATTTGCTTACTCTCTCGATGTATTTGTCAACATCCTGTGCCAAAGGAGAGAGGTAATATTTTGTTTTTATCTCTTTGTAAAGTTCGAGAGCCTTGTCAGCATTGCCCATACCTTCATATGTCTGTGCGGCCTGAAGAAGCAATACTGGAGACACAGCGTCGTTGTCAGCCTCCTTGGCAGCCTTGAGAATCAGCTCAACACCTTTCTCGTCCTGTCCCTTCTGGATGTAGCAGTTACCGAGAGCTGCTATGCTCATAGGTGAGATCATCACGTCGTCCTTCTGGTCGAAGTCGTCGAACATTTTGATAGCCTCGTCAGTCTTACCTGTGTTAGCGTAGCATATAGCGGCGTACAACTTAGCGAGGTTCGCAGTCTTTGTGCCGCTGTACTGGTCGATAATCTTAACAAAACCGACACTGCCGGTGCCGTCACCGTTCAATGCCTGGTCATACTGCTGCTGCATGAACAACATCTGGCTGGCTGCAATGGCCTTCTGAGCGTTCTCCTCTACGGACTTCATGTGGTTCTTCCAGAGAAAGAATCCGGAAACGATGACCACAAACGCCACGATAGCTGCGCACACAATCTTCCAGTTTTTCTCGATAGCCATTTCGGCTTTGTTAAGCTGCACGTCCAAGCCTATTGCCTCTTCCGCTGCATTCTTTTGGTTGTCTTTTTTTGCCATTTTGTGTATTTAGTTTTATTATTATCTGGTATTGCTTTACGTTAAGCACGCAAATTTATGTTTTTTTTTTCTGTCTGAGAAGAAAAAGGCTAAAAAACTTATCTAAAACTTTTTTGTTAGTGAGAATTCTATTAATTTTGATTGAAAATTCAATTGGTTTATATGATGAATAATAGAATATTTGGTGTTTTTGCCATTTCTCTGTCATTTTGTACACCCGTTTTGTCTCAGAATTACACGTTGAGTGGCATCAGGGCAAAGCGTGTTGAGGTGACCAGTGTGCTGGATTCGTGTGAGAGTGCGAAGGATGCTCTTCGCTTCATCGGTAAATATAAGACGTCTGTGGACAGTGTGGTGGGACGAGTCTTGGGGCACAGCTCAATGTTGTTGTCTGCCGCCCGTCCGGAGAGTCTGTTGTCCAATTGGGCGGCGGATGTTCTCTTGGAGTCTGCGCATCAGCATGACAAGAGGGGAGAAAAGGCTGATTTCTCAATCGTTAACGTTGGTGGTCTCCGTAGCTCTTTGCCTGCCGGCGAGATTACCACCGGTGATATCTTTGAGTTCTCTCCATTCCAGAACAAGCTTGTGATTGTGTCGATGAAAGGTGTTGACGTGCTTGAGCTTTTCAGACAGTTCTCTGTCTTCGGTGGTGAGGGAGTCAGCCACGGCGTCGAAATCGTCTACGAGAAGAATATGACGCTTAAAAGCGCTCGTCTTAACGGAAAAAAAATAAAGAAGAGCAAGACGTACAGAGTGGCTACACTGGATTATCTGTGCGAGGGTAATGACAATATGAGGGCTTTCACCAAGTCTTTTAATGTGTATAACACTGATATGTTGGTCAGGGATATATACATGAATAAGGTAATGGAGGCTGAGGCTAAAGGTGAGATGATTGGTTCGAGGATAGAGGGTAGGACTGTCATAAAGAAATAATTTTGTTTTTTTACACTAAAGATTTTTTTCTATGAATATATTACGTTTCATCACGTTGTCTTTTTTTATCTCCACTTACTCTTGCTACGCTCAGACGGACTCTTCGGAGAATATTTTCATTATACACACAAATGACACTCACAGCTGTATAGAACGGATAAATCCTAACCTGCAGGACACAGCGATGGCTAACAAGGGAGGTTATCTGAGGCGTTGCGCTTTGGTCGACGAGTACCGTAAGGCTGACCCGGACCTGTTGCTGTTCGACAGCGGAGATTTCTCTCAGGGCTCGGTGTATTACAATCTGTTCAAGGGAGAGGTGGAGGTGAGCCTGATGAACAGGATGCGCTATGACGCCGCCACTATAGGTAATCATGAGTTCGACTTTGGTCTGGATAATATGGCGAGGATTTTCAAGATGGCTAACTTCCCGATATTGTGTTGTAATTATGACTTCTCCAACACTCCGGTGGCTCCATATGTGAAGAAGTATACTATTATCGAGAGAAAGGGTGTCAAGATCGGCGTTACCGCTGTGTGTACGATATTGGATGGACTCGTGTCCAAGTCAAATAGTGGCGCTACGGTCTTTATGAATCCTATTGATTGTGTCAATGAGGTGGCTGATTACCTGAAGAATGTCGAGAAGTGTGACCTTGTCGTCTGTTTGTCACATCTCGGATGGAATGTTGAGACAATAAATGACGAGCAGCTTATTAAGGGTAGCCGTAATATTGATATTGTGCTGGGAGGACATAGCCACACATATTTCGTGGAACCTAAGTACGTGACGAACAGTGAGGGACGTAAGGTCTTGTGTAATCAGATGGGAAAGAGCGGACGCTTTGTAGGTACGTTGAGCGTGGACATGAAGAGAACGGAAAAGTGAAGACGGCTGTGTCCGCGATGATGACGCCCTGTACATGGACCTTCTCCTGGAACATGTTGTGTTTATGTTTGTCGGACAGAACGTGCGGCGTCTATAAAACATAAAAATACTTAATTAAATTGTAATTTTTAATATTAATCCATATATTCGCGGAATATGAAGAAAATCCCGAGAATTATGAATGTAAAAAGAAATGCTGTGGCTATTCTCTTGTCCATGACACTTTTTCCGTCAATTGAGGCACAGAAGATAGTTATAGGTAATTATATCTTTCCAAAGGACAAATCTACTTATTACGGTGAGTTGGTCGGAGGAAAGCCTAATGGTAAAGGAAAGACAACTTTCAAGAATGGTGATGTCTATGAGGGACAGTACGTGAAGGGAAAACGCCAGGGTAACGGTGTGTATATCTTTGCTGACGGCGAGAGGTATGAAGGTCAATGGTACCAGGATCACCAGCACGGAAACGGCACTTTTTATTTTGCCAATAATAATAAGTATGTGGGATTGTGGTACATTGACTATCAGCATGGCAAAGGTACGATGTTCTACTACAACGGTGATAAGTATGTGGGTGAGTGGAGTCAGGACAAACGTGAGGGACAAGGTACTTACACTTGGGCCAACGGAGTGTATTACAAGGGTGGCTGGAAGAATGACAAGAAGAGTGGACATGCCGTTTTCGACTGGAGAGACGGAAGCTCTTACGTCGGAAACATGGAGAATGACATGCGCAATGGACAAGGAACATATATATATATCAACGGCGATAAATACGTGGGAGGATGGAAAGATAACATGATGCATGGCAAGGGTATATATGAGTTCCGAAACGGAGACCGCTACGAGGGGGATTACGTTAACGGAGAAAGAACGGGTAACGGTATCTTCACTTACACTGATAATAGAAAATATATCGGACAGTTCAGAAATGGCGTGATGGAAGGTACTGGCGTGTATACCTGGACGGATGGCAGTAAGTATGAGGGTATGTGGAGCAACGACAAGGAGCACGGAAGAGGTAAATACATAAGCGCTTCTGGTGATGTCTACGACGGCGAGTGGCAGAATGGTGAGATGAATGGCGAGGGTGTCTTGCGTATGGCTGACGGCACTAAGTACAAAGGACACTACAAGAATGGACAGAAGAACGGAAAGGGTATTGAGGAATACCCTGACGGTACTCGCTACGAGGGAGGATTTGTGGACGACCTTAAAGACGGTGCTTTCGTGGAGAAAGACAAAAACGGTAATGTCGTCCGTAAAGGCTACTATAAACGCGGTAAGCTCGAGACGGTCACTAAAGTCACTAAATGACGTGAGAATATGGATCTACAGGAAATAATTAAACAGGTTAAAGCACTTGCCGTTGAGGCGGGTGCTTTTGTTCGTAACCAGCGTCAGTGTTTCACTAATGACATGGTGGTCGCTAAATACTCGCACGACTACGTCAGCCATGTCGATAAAGACACTGAGGACATGATTGTGGAGGGACTTTCGGCAATACTGCCTGAGGCGGGGTTTGTCACAGAGGAAAGTACTGATATGTCTATGAGGGACCTGCGAAGGGTCATGGATGACAATTATGAGTATTGCTGGGTGATTGACCCGTTGGATGGTACTACGAATTTTATTCACGGATTGTCACCATATTGTATAAGTATTGCGTTGAGGAACGCCAAAGAGGTGCTGCTGGCTGTGGTGTATGAGGTGACGGCCAATAATTTGTATCATGCCTACAAAGGTGGTGGAGCATATCGCGATGACGTGAGAATCAGTGTGTCTGACATGCCTGTCATTGATGACGCTCTGATATCTTTGGGACTTCCGTACGATGTGGATAAGGCAAGTTCTTTTTACACTCATCTGTCTGCCTCTCTGTATGGAAAAGTGGCAAGCCTGAGGAATCTTGGCTCTGCAGAGGCAGAATTGTGCTACGTGGCGGACGGACGCTTGGATGCCTACATCGAACCTTGTGTGTTCCCTTGGGATGTCGCCGCAGGAGCTCTTATCCTTCGTGAAGCCGGTGGACGTGTCACAGATTTCAGAGGTGAAGACGCACAGTGGGAGAGCGGAAGGGAAGTGCTGGCTACGAATGGTAAGATACATGATGAGTTGACACGGAGAGTGATATCGTCCGTGGAATCGGTTAAGGCCGTTTTTTAGACGAAAAATGAAAAAAGGGAAAAGAAATCGTGTGTCGCGATTTCTTTTTCATTATATTTGCAAAGACACGGCTTAGTATAGAAAAACAACTAAATTTGGGAAATTATGATTATAGATACATTGGATAATCTCAGCAAATATGTCTCTTTGAATCCTTTGTTCAGCAAGGTGGTTGACTTTATCGAGAATAATGGTCTCGAAGGACATGAGCAGGGAAAGGTGGAGATTGACGGTAAGGATCTTTTCGTGAACTTCAGCTTGGCAAAAGGTAAGACTAAGGACGAGGCACTGCTTGAGACGCATAATGTTATGATTGATATACAGATTCCTCTGTCCTGCCCGGAAACTATGGGATATACTTCGCGAGCTGAACTTGCTGAGGGTGAGTATAACGAAACAAAGGATATCACATTCTATAAACAGGCTGCAAAAGAATACATTACTATCCATCCTGGTAGTTTTGTCATATTCTTTCCACAGGATGCGCACGCACCGTGTATATCTGACGAGAAGCAGATAGATAAGGTGATATTTAAGGTGAAGAATCTGCCTCTTTGAACTGCGCGGATTGCGAGTCAACCTTACACACCTTTGTTGAATGATTGAACTTAAAAAAGAATCTAATATGGCTAAAAGAAAATCTTTGACAGAATCAGAAGGCGCTGCTACTCGGAATGAGGAGGCAAAAGAGCATATAGGACTGGTGAAATCAGACTTGTGGCTCGAGCCGTTTGAAAACGCTATTTGCGGAAGACACCAGCATGCAATCGACAAGATGATGGAACTCACCGGTAACGGGACAACATCTTTGTCTGATTTCGCTACTGGCTACCTTTACTTCGGATTGCATAAATGTGATAAAGGGTGGGTACTGAGAGAATGGGCGCCTAACGCAAAGGAGATTTACGTTGTCGGCGATTTTAATGACTGGAAACAAGACGAGTCATACAAGATGCGGAGGGATGCTAATGGTAACTGGGAGATTTATCTTAGTGATATTCAGATTAAACATGGTGACTTGTTTAAGTTGATTGTAAAATGGGAAGGTGGTGAAGGCGAAAGGATTCCTGCGTGGATTAATCGTGTGGTTCAAGATGATGTGACGAAGATTTTCTCTGCGCAAGCATGGGCTCCTGAGAATTGTTACACATGGAAGAATGATAAGTTCAAAGCTAATGTGAATCCGCTACTTATTTATGAGTGCCATATCGGTATGGCACAGGATGAGGAAAAGGTGGGCACTTACAAGGAATTTACGCAGAATATTCTGCCTCGTGTCAAAAATGACGGATACAACGCTATTCAGATTATGGCGGTGGCAGAACATCCTTACTATGGCTCGTTCGGCTATCATGTGAGCAATTTCTTTGCGGCGTCAAGCCGATTCGGTACACCTGAGGAGCTTAAGGAATTGATTGACACAGCCCACGGAATGGGCATTGCCGTGATAATGGATATCGTTCATTCTCATGCCGTGAAAAATGAGATTGAGGGACTCGGTAATTTTGCTGGTGACGGATGTCAGTATTTCATGCAAGGCGGAAGACGTGAGCATCCGGCGTGGGATTCTTTGTGCTTCGACTACGGAAAGAATGAGGTCTTACATTTCCTGTTGTCAAATTGCAAGTATTGGCTCGAGGAGTATCGTTTTGACGGATTCCGTTTTGATGGAGTGACGTCAATGTTGTACTATAGCCACGGATTGGGCGAGTCTTTCGGAGGATATGGAGATTATTATAACGGACATCAGGATGATGAGGCTATATGTTATCTTACATTGGCGAATGTCTTGATCCATCAGGTCAATCCGAATGCTATCACGATTGCGGAGGAGGTGTCTGGTATGCCTGGATTGGCTGCTCCATTTGAGGATGGAGGTTATGGCTTCGACTATAGGATGCAGATGAATGTCCCTGATTTCTGGATTAAGACGATGAAGGAATTGAAGGATGAGGATTGGAAACCATCGTCAATATTGTGGGAATTAACGAACCGCAGAGCAGATGAACATACGGTCACTTACGCGGAGAGTCATGACCAGGCACTGGTGGGTGACAAAACTGTAATCTTCAGACTGGTCGATGCGGATATGTATTGGCATTTCAAGAAGGGGGATGAGAACTACATGGCGGAGAGAGGAATTGCTTTGCATAAGATGATTAGACTGGTTACGGCGACAACAATGAATGGAGCCTACCTTAATTTCATGGGTAATGAGTGGGGACATCCTGAATGGATAGATTTCCCTCGAGAAGGGAATGGATGGAGCCACAAATATGCTCGACGTCAATGGAACCTCGTCGACAACCAGGAACTATGCTACCATTATCTGGGCGATTTCGACCGTTTCATGCTATCTGTCATAAAGTCTGAAAAGGATTTTAATAAGACACCGGTTCAGGAGATTTGGCATAATGATGGTGATCAAATTTTGGCATATACACGCGGCGACTTGTTGTTCGTCTTCAATTTTAGTCCGAACCGCTCGTATACTGACTATGGTTTTATTGTACCTCAGGGCGGATATGACGTGGTACTCAATACTGACGACGTGAAATTTGGTGGACATGGTCTTAATGATGACTCAATAAGACATTTCACTAATTATGACCCTATCTACGAGAAGGACAAGAAAGGCTGGCTGAAGCTGTATGTTCCTGCTCGTACCGCTTTGGTCCTTTGTAAAGAAAAAGATAAATAAATGAGAAATAATTCTGAGATACATGGTGATGTCGCAGGGGTAGTGAAGTATTCCTGTGGCATCTTCTTTATGCTTTTTTGCTTCGTGTACATTTTTTGTATACACGGAGAGGTGTTGAACGAGGCACAATTCGTTTATTCGCATGGACTTACGACGTATAATCCTGTTGTGAGCGCTTGTGTCATAGCTGTCGTGTTGCAGTTGACACAGTGGGTGATAACAAGAATCGTTTTCTTTCCACAAAAGATTTATGCTTTGAGTTATTTCGTGCCGGCGTTGATGTTGACCATGCTTGCGGACATCAACAGAAACACGATAATGGAGTTTTCTTTTGGCGCATGGATATGGATTGCTCCAATGTCGGTGGTGTTGTATTTCTTAACGCTTGTTCTTGTTAAAAAACATTTTTTTGAGAATAAGATTAGTCATGAGCAGAATGTTTCTGTGGTCTTGTATTCTAATCATATAATTTTGCTTGTGTTATTTCTCATAATAGGAAGTGTAACGGCAAATACGGACGTTTATCATTATGAGTTGAAAGCGGAGAGACTTGTCACCGAGCATGATTACGCTGCCGCAGCTGAAGTGGGAAATCGTTCGTTGAAATCAAGCAAAAGACTTTCTCAGATAAGAATGTATGCATTGGCTAAGGAGAATATGTTGCCTGAACGCATGTTCTCATATCCTCAATATTATGGTGTCGATGGTTTGTTGGATGTTTTTGACGAGAAGTCGCCACTCTATAGACTTAGGGTGGATGATATGTGCGCACAAATTGGTGCTGTGTGTGGAAAAACTGTGAAAACTACAAAACGGCATTTGGAGTTGATAGTGTACAATGACTCGTTAACGACACCTATGGCGATTGATTATTATTTGTGCTATTTGCTCTTGGAAAAAAGTTTGGATGAGTTTTATTCTAAGTTCTTTGATTTGTATGAGTGTGACACGTGTAGAGTGCCTCGTGCGTATCAAGAGGCGTTGTTGTTAATGTCAGAGATGAAAGGCGATTCTTTGTACATTATTGACAATGAGATACGTGACAGATTTAAGGCGTATAAACTTTTGAAGGCTGAGAGTCTTGATTCAACGAAACGTAGGAATAAGACACGAAGAGAGTACGGGGATACTTATTGGTGGTATTATGATTTCCAAAAAAACGGAGATGGATAGTGATAATGGAGTAATAGTCAACGCATGAATAGTCTATTATTCGTTTTTTCCGAATAACAAGACTCTTTCTCTGGCTGCAGCCTTGCTAACCCAGTTTTCAGGAATGAATTTCCAGTGGTTGTGGGCTTTGGGAGTGATAATTACTTTTTCCTTGATGTACTGCATGAGATAGTATCTGACATCCATTTCGGTATGCGTTATGATTCTCTTCATGATATCATCTCTACTCAATCCTGCACCTTTTGTCAAAAGCTCTCCTCCGCCGTTAGATCTGTATGCGGTCATAGCCACCTTATAGTATTTGCCATAATCGAAAGGCTCTCCGTTTTCTAATGATATGATATTGACTTTTTCTCCTTTTGGTTTTCTCACGTCAACCTCATATCTTATGCCGGCTGCGGAATCAAAGTTGAATATGAAGTTTTTGAAACCCATTCTGGATGGATTGTTTTTCATTGGTCCAATAAGTAGGAAATCATCGTTTTCGTCTTTCATCTGATTTGTCCAGCAGTCATAACTCATCTCCAGATAACTCTTTATTTCCGAACCTTTTAGTAGGAGTGTGTAAAGGTGATCTTCGAACCTGTACAAATCAAACAGGTTGTTTACCTTAATGTCTCCTGCTTCTATTGTCGCATTAAAGAATAGTGGAGCTGCGAACGATATGTCGGCTTTAGACGTATGCAGCTGAAGTTCTTGAATCAGGTCGATATATGCAGATGAGCCGAAGTACGCATCAGCCACGTTCACACTGTTTGTGAACTTACCTATTTTTTCAGATGAGAATTCTCTCACTTTCTTGAAGTCAAGTCTAAACTGCCGTTTGAACTCAGACACTTGTGAGTTGTTCAACGTGCCTATGTAATGCAGTTGACACTCACTGCTGCTCTCTGCTACTTTGCCGTCTTTTCTGATCTTGAATGTAAGGTTAATCTCTGCGATTGTGTTTGCGTAACATCCAGGATTGACGCATAGTATGTTTTTACCTGACAGACTCTCCACTTCCTCAATGTTGCTTGAGTGATCGTGCCCGTAAAGTATCAAGTCAAAACCATCCACATTCATGGCGGTTTCCCGTGTGGCGTTCTCTTTGTATTCAGGAGTGTTGATGCCCTCGTCCATACCAGAGTGAAGTATGCCGATGATATAATCAGGCTCCTCCACCTCCTTTATATGTGCTATCCATTTTTTCGCACTTTCGGTGATATCCTCAAAATGCATGTCCTCCCACACGGATTTCGGAATCCAGTGTGGTATGGCCGGGGTGATGAATCCTAACACCGCAATTTTTATGCCGCTCCTCTTTATTATTGTATAAGGCTCGAAGTACGGGAATCCCGTCTCGTTGTCAATAGCATTTGCTCCGAGAATTGGAAAATTGCAGTCACCGACAAATCTGTCGAACACATCATGGCCTGTCTCAATGTCGTGATTCCCCATGACCCCAACGTCATAACCGATAAAGTTCATCATGTCTGCCACACGATGCCTGTTGTTGTCATGGACATAGTTGAAGAAATATGATGTTGGTTCCCCCTGAATTATGTCACCACCGTCTATTAAAATCGTTCCTACAGGATTCTGTTTGCATTTCTGTGCAACAAAGCCGTGTACACGTTGGAGGCTTCCTTTTCCCCATCGTTCATGTCTGAAATCATACGGAAAATAGTTTCCGTGTATGTCAGTGGTGAATAGAATTGTTATGTTGCGTGTCTCCACTATATGTGTCTCGGTTTGTTGTTTAGAGGGATGTTGTGTGGTGTCTGATATTTAAGTCGAAAGAGAAATTAAAAACTTTAATTTCTCTTTCGAATACGTTTTAATTAGCAGCCTCGAACTCCTTAAGGAATCTCACGTCATTCTCAGAGAACATACGTAAGTCTTTAACTTGGTATTTAAGGTTTGCAATACGTTCAATACCCATACCGAAAGCATAACCTTTATATTTTGTTGAGTCGATCCCGTTAAGTTCAAGGACGTTAGGGTGTACCATGCCGCAGCCAAGAATCTCGAGCCATCCGCTTCCTTTACACATTGAGCATCCCTGTCCTTTACACAAGGTGCAGCTGACATCCATTTCGGCACTTGGCTCTGTAAATGGGAAGTAGCTTGGTCTGAGACGTATCTGTGTGTCTTCGCCGAACATTTCCCTTGCGAACAACAGCAATACTTGTTTCAAATCTGTGAAGCTAACGTCCTCATCCACATATAAGCCTTCGACCTGGTGAAAGAAACAGTGTGCTCTTGCGCTGACCGCCTCATTGCGGTATACTCGTCCTGGACAGATGATGCGCACTGGCGGCTGCTGTTTTTCCATGACTCGGCTCTGTACTGAGCTTGTATGAGTACGCAGAATGATATCTGGATGAGCCTCCACAAAGAAGGTGTCTTGCATGTCACGTGCTGGGTGGTCTTCAGCAAAATTCATAGAAGAGAACACGTGCCAGTCATCCTCCACCTCAGGTCCTTCTGCAAGGGAGAATCCAAGTCTGGCGAAAATGTCTATGATTTCATTTTTGACGATAGATAGCGGATGACGTGTGCCGAGCGCTACAGGGTAGGCGGTACGTGTGATGTCTATAATACACTCGTCTTTATCGTCGGTTCCAAATGTCTCACGTAATTCATTAATCTTCTCCAGAGCTCTGTTCTTTAGCTCATTTATTTTCATTCCGACTTCTTTCTTCTGTTCTGCTGGGACATTACGGAAGTCAGCCATCAATGATGTTATCAGTCCCTTCTTGCTAAGATACTTGATACGAAGACTCTCTATCTCCTCCGCATTCTTTGCTTGCAGAGCCTCCACTTCGGCAAGCATATCTTTTATCTTTTCTAACATAAAATCTATAAAATTATAGTTCTTTTTTTATATTTTCCACAAATATAGCAGTTTTTAGCTTGATAAATACATAAGATTTAAAATTAAAGGCTAAATTTGTCGAAAATACCGGTTTTGAGCGTTGATTTATGGTATAAAAACCTATGGTGGACTAAAATGGTTGCTAAAATTCTTACAACTACACTGATTGCGTGTGTTGTCCTTTGTTCTTGTAGTAATAAAGGTAATAATAATACTGAGGCTGCGGAGGAAGAAGCAGCCGATTCTTTGGTCGCAGTGGAAGACACTCTTCATCTTTTTGAGGAGGTTGCTCCGCCTGTTGCCGCAGATGAGCTGTTTGATGATTTCTTTTTCAACTTTGTTGCTGACACTAGATACCAGAATCAAAGGATTTCTTTCCCGTTGAAGGTGAAAGATGGTAATGCGGAGTTCGTGCTTACTAATGAGGACTGGCATAAATACAACAGATTTAAGGCTCAAGAGTTTTATTCTGTGATTTATGAGCGGGAGGGTGATATGGAGCTTCAAAAGGACACAAGTATTAGTGAGGTGAGTGTTGAGTGGGTATATTTGAAAGACGAGTATATAGAGAGGTTCAATTTTCACAGAATAAATGGTAAGTGGATGTTGACGGACATTGGCAAGGATGAGACTAAGAAAACGCCAAATGGTTCTTTCCTGCATTTTTATTCGCAGTTTGTCACAGACTCTGTGTTCCAGTCTGAGAGTATCGTTGAGCCCCTTAAGTTTGTAATTACTTCTGAGGACGGGGAGGATATGTCTGAGACTGATGAGATAACTGTTGATGAGTGGTTCAAGATGCAATCAGATATGCCAATAGTGAATGAGACATTGGTTAATATCAACTATGGACAGACCTGTATTAGTCAAAACAGGAAGAATGTGTTGATGAAAGGTGTTAGTAATGGCTTACTGATGAATTTCAGGTTTGACAAGACAGGTGGAAAATGGAAACTTATAGAAATAGAGAACTGACAAGATGGAGAATTACAGTTTGTTAAGACATAACACGTTTGGCATGAATGTTTCTGCCAAGCGTTTTTTTGAATATAGTAGTGTTGATGAGCTAAGGAAAGTGATAGCTTGTATACCATCCGGTGATAGTATTCTGCATATTGGTGCAGGCAGTAATTTGCTGTTTACTGGTGATTTTGAAGGTACAATCTTACATTCCAATATAACTACCATAGAGTGTGTGGGAGAAAGTGATGAAAACGTGTTGTTGCGTGTCGGGGCTGGTGTAGTATGGGATGACTTCGTAAGATATTGTGTGTCACATGGCTATTATGGAGTGGAGAATCTTTCCTTGATTCCAGGTGAAGTCGGCGCTTCTGCAGTCCAGAATATTGGTGCGTATGGAGTTGAAGTTAAAGATGTTATAGACGTTGTTGAAACAATTGCTATATCTGATGGAAAGGAACGTGTATTCTCGAGAAAGGAATGTGAATATGGATACAGACGAAGTGTGTTTAAGGAGCGTTTGAAAGGAGAGTACGCAGTAGTTTATGTCACTTACAGGTTAAGTAAGATTCCTTCACTTAAGTTGAGCTATGGAAACATTCTCTCAAAAATCAATGATGCTTCATCTGTCACGTTGAAGGAAGTTCGTGATGTTATTGTAGAGATTAGAAAAGAAAAACTACCAGACCCGGAAGTGATGGGGAATGCGGGTAGTTTTTTCATGAACCCAGTAGTTGACAGCAGTTTGTTCCAGTCTCTGAAGGCGGCCTATCCTGACATGCCGTTTTTTGAAGTGGATGGAGGTGTGAAAATCCCTGCGGGATGGATGATAGAGCAGTGTGGGTGGAAAGGTAAGTCTTTAGGTAATGCCGCAGTTCATGATAAACAGGCACTTGTTATTGTCAATAAGGGTGGCGCTACAAGTGGAGAGATTATCGCTATTGCGGAAGCCGTAAGAAAATCTGTCAAAGACAAATTTGGGATTGACATGCTTACTGAAGTGAATTATATCTGAAGCAATATTTAAGTAAAAATCAACCAGAAGTGTATAAATGGTTGTCAGGTAATAAAATATAGTGTATGAGATTACGTTTTCTGGGTACGGGTACTTCGTGTGGAGTACCATTCATTGGTTGTACATGTCCAGTATGTACCAGCAAAGATAGTCATGATAAGAGACTTAGGACATCTGCACTTTTGGAGGTTGATGATAAGAACATACTATTAGACTGTGGGCCGGATTTTCGTCAGCAGATGCTTCAGGTCCCTTTCAGAAAGTTGGACGCCGTACTTATATCACACGAGCATTATGATCATGTCGGAGGTCTGGATGATTTGCGTCCTTATTGCAAATTTGGCGACGTGAATGTTTACGCAGAAGATTTTTGTGCCACCCATTTGGAGGAACGTATACCTTATTGTTTTACTCCGAAAGAAAAACGTTATCCAGGTGTGCCAGCCATAAATATGTTACGAATATCTCCCCATGTTCCTTTTGATGTTGATGGTGTGAAGATAACGCCGTTGCGTGTGATGCACGGAAAGCTTCCCATTCTTGGATTCAGGATAGGACGTTTGGCTTATATAACAGACATGAAGACGATAGCAGAGTCGGAGTTGCCATACCTTGATGATGTGGACACGTTAGTCATAAACGGCCTACGTCATAAGGAACATGGCAGCCATCAGACAATTGATGACGCTGTTATGTTCTCAGAGCGCATACATGCGAAACACACATATATCATACATTTGTCACATGACATCTCGTTACATTCCGTTGAGGAAGCCAAACTGCCGGAGGATATACATATAGCGTATGACGGGTTGGAGGTGGACATCCAAGATTGACTCAGTGTCCATCCTGCCTTTTAATCGTAGAAGTTCCAGCTGATACCGAATCTAAGTGTCGCAGGATTCATAGGATAGCCTGGTGACCAGAAATATCTGCCAGTGCCTTGATTAGCATGGTAATACTGAATGTAAAAACGTGAACGTTTGAGAGCGAAATTGGCATATACGCTTATAAGAGGGTAGTTACCAATATTCACATAGTTATTCTCGTTCTGTATTGTGTACATTCCGATTACTGGCGAATAGGCTGGTGCATAATACTCTGTGAAGTATTTCATGTCGGCACCTATCTGTGTTCTCAACACCTTGGAGATTAGGAACTGTATATACAAGTTATGATACGTTGACAACGTGGGGAGTGGCAATATCCTTTTGTTAGATGTGGATTGGTATGTCAGCTCGTTGTCGAAGTGCAGTATACCGAGCTTGAGGTTTTGCTCAAGTGTGGCGCTTACTATCTGTATTGTACCATTGTATTGTCTTGACATTACATTGTTACTGATAGTGTCTTGAGACAAAACCGCTCCGTTGTTCTCGAAGTAGGCGTAGTTCTTTATGTTCTCAAATCCGACTTTTATCTTAGTGTCAGTATGTGGAATAGTCAACACACCTTCCACTCTCTGTCTGAACTCCTTGTCAGTCTCCTTGTCCCACCATGCGTGTTTGCTATGGTAGTGTCGATAATAGAAGCTAGGGTTGGTGTTCTTTATGTATGCGTTTATTGCCAACTGTGCAGTATCGCCGAAAACCGGCACGTTGACTTCTCCGTGTCCGTTAATCTCGAAGGAGCCTATATCTTCTCCTCCGATTGAGAACTCGGCGTCAACATTATAATGAAAAGTCTTTCCCTGTTTCCTTATGATTTGTCCTCCGGCAAAAACATTATGTTCCTTATATTTGTGTGTGTAAGTTGAGTAATAAGGAAAAGTTGTGTATGGGACCGTATTGTCGGTAAGAGTAAAATGTCTGTACTCATATCCGATGTAGGCATTAATACCGAATGCTGCCCATTTGTTGAATCCCTCACACAGTGACAGACCGAAGATATTCTTTATGCTAAGGTTTTTCGTCCGGTCGTTTGTCGAGTCTCCCGGCAGATACGTGTATGTGTGGTATCCGTCCGTCTCCTCGTACGCCTTATAATATCTTTTCATGTTCTGCATTTTGAGAGTGTGGAACAATCTTGCCACAGGTACAAAATGCGATGTGTACTTAGTGCTGTCCAGGTATGCTGTTTTAGTGCTGTCGTTGTATATAGAATCCTTATATTCTTTATGATAGAATCCTAAGTTGTAGTGGTGGTTGAAGAACAGCACATCGTGTTCCTGTCTGTTCCAAGTATCGTTGAGGTAAACAGGAATGTCGTTAGTTGCGTAGGTGTATGTTTGCTCTTCCGGGTTTGTTATGTCTCGTTCGTCGATGATACCTCCGCTTTCAGCCTCTTTCATGAAGTTATGTTGATAGCTGAAGTGAAAATCATATTTGTCACTTATGTAGCTTGTCCAGAACGATGCGTTCATGAACGATGTGCTTTGGTTGTCGTAGAATCCCTGTCCGTACATGTAATCGAAGATACCTCCGAAATTCAGTTTTTTGCCGACATTATTAGTGTATATGATTTTCACGTGGTCATCACCGGTCTGCTTAGTTCCGCAGAAATTATACGTGATGTTCATGAAAGGAGACTTCGTGTTGTAAAATCTCAGTTTGTCCGGACTAACGTAGAATTGGTCGTATGGCTGAGTGAATATGAATTGAGGAGTCTCGTCTCTTTCCATAAATATGCGTGAGATGCGCGGGGAACCGAGGTTAGATAGAGAGTTGTAGTGTCCGGTACGTCCCTCTGCGAGATTGTCATTTGTGAACAATGCCGTCAGTGTGTCGACATATGTAGGAGAGGTGTTGCCGTATATGTCGTCAACAGTCCAAGCTCTGACGTCGTTAGGGACGAGCTTCTTTTCTTTCTTTTTTCCGTTACTTGTAGAGTCTCCGCTCTGCATCATTGTGCCGTCGGAGTTTGTCTCTAACTCACCAACAATGCGTTGCGCATTCATTTGAGATGAAAACACAACGCACATTATAGATAATGTTATAAATCTGTTTATCGTCATTCAGAACATGAAACGGAGCACGAACTCCACAATCTTTAGTATTATAGCACCAAATCCGATGCTAAAAAACAACGCTTTATTATCTGGGAAGGCAAAATACACGATAAGGCAAGCCACCGCACCCAGCATGAAAATCATATTCAGTGCTCTTCTTGTCTGTGCGATGCGTTCAGGGCTCATGAACTTACGTTCCGGTCTGTGCCATTTGCTTTGTTTTTTGCTGTCGGCCATCGCCTCGGCGATAGCTTTGTCGATTTCCTCTTGTGTCACTTTCTGCTGTTTTTATTTTTGTGTGATTGTAGTAAGATCATCAATGATGCCGTCCATCAATTTGAGAGTTTTCGCTCTGAATTTCGCCGGTCGTGTTCGTATTTTGCCTCTTTTGGTGAACACGGCGTCGTCCGTAATCCACTCTTCGGCCGTCAGTTTGCTGCCGTCAGCCGCCTTATATATGTAGAATATATTGCTGAGAGTCATTGTGATATTCTCGTCAGTCACGTCGAACACCGCTTTGTAATACACCTCAGTCCAGTCTTTCACGAGTGTCGCCTGTTTGAACACCAGCTCCTCAGCTCCTTGGCAGATAATCTCACCCTTTCCTCTGTCGGCGGTTTTTACATTTGAGAATTCCGTGTTCTTAAAGAAATTATCATTCTGCCATATGCCTCTTTCCATTGTCGGCTCGTAACGTCTCTCCACGTAGTTGCCCAATATGGCGTAGAGCTCATCACGAGATCTTCCTGGAATGTGTAAAGTCTTGGTTAAAACCACCTTACCATCTACTACTGGAATTTCTCCTTTAACGTGAGACGGCTGCTTGTTCTCTATTGATTTTGTAAATATGTCATCAATGTTTTGTGCGTTTGCGTTCAGCGCCAAGCACATTGCAACAAGTGCGATATGAATTCTTTTCATTTTTTTAGTTCATGTTAAATCATGTCAAATCATTCACAAAGATAGTTTATATTTTCCACATGTAAGTTCATTCTTGACGAAAACTGTTTTTTTTTAGAATGTTTATAAAAGATTTGATTATTTTTGCATAAATTCTTTAAAAGAAATATTCGTTTTCCGCGTAAGCGGGTGTCTGTTGTTCCAGGAGTGGGATAATCATTTCAGAAAAAGGAATTAAGTTACAATAATTAAAGATTTATTTGATGAAAAGACATTACTTCTTTATTGCCGCTGCCGCCATGACTACATGTGCGGTGGCTTCATCGTCTTTCCTGATGAGCCAGCTGACCCCGTCAGGTGACGACGTGACCGGAGAAGACTTTGTTATGGAAGACGACGATGATTCAAGCGAGCAGGATATCACGTCTGAATATCTTGCGAATCCTTCGTTCGAGTCTGATAATGTTAGTACTCTGGCCGCTGATGGAGTCAGGACAGGCGCCTATGTCGCCATGTCTCTCACTGGCTGGACGTTGTCCGGCACATACGGTGTGAGCGATATAATGACAAAGGAGACAACCGTCACGGATAATAATTTCGGTGCTCCTGGCGCACCGTCTGACGGAAGTCAGATGTATTACATCCGATATGCGTGGAATAACGCCTCCGCATCTCTTAAACAGGTGGTTAGCTTACCTGCTGGAAAATATAGGCTTACGGTTGACAACAAGTGTGTGTCCGCATCTTCCCACACTGCGTATCTGACAGCTGCGGGTGAAAAGACCTCGTTGACGTTCCAGTCTGCCATGCCTTCAGCGTGGACCACGACCTCTGTGATGTTTGAGTTGACTCAGACCACGTCGGTCAGTTTAGGTGTTGACGTGAATTTCATAAATGCCTCCGGCGCATCGATATTGCTGGACAATTTCAGACTTTACCGTTTGCCAGACGATTACGCTGAGCCTGAGGACCCGACAGAGGAAGCTGTGACTTCATATACGGAAGGCGTCATCAACAGTGATTTCGTGTCTGAGGAGGATATGAAGAGAGACCTGCTCCAGATGTTGGCGGACTTCTCCCTTTATATGGTGAGCGATTGGTATGAGTGTGCAGCGCCTAACAGCATCAGTGAGGCGTGCGGATATTTCAACGGAGAAGACTCTGGCGCTAACAACGAGAAAGGCGTGCGTCCGAACGCGGACCTCTCCATGATTTGTGCCTTTCTGGTTAAGTATGCTAAGCCGGCTGGTGTGGAGCTGCCGTCAGGCGTCACGTATGATAAACTGGAGGATTTGGCGATGAAATCGCTTGTCTTCGCTTACTCAACACATAAGGCGAATAAACTGAAGGTATGTAAGGGAAATAATTACTGGGGCTCAACGTCGACGTCAGATTATACGTGGGAGTCAAGCCTGTGGGCTATGTCAGTCGCGTATTCCGCATATTTCCAGTGGGATAAGTTGTCGTCTCAGCAAAAGGGATATATCGAGAAGCTTCTCAAGGCAGAATGTAATTATGAGCTGAACCGTTCAATACCTACCGGTTACGAGGGAGACACGAAAGCGGAGGAGAACGGTTGGGAGGCAGATGTCTTAGCCGCCACCTTGGGGCTGTTTCCTGATGACGCTCTCGCTGACAAATGGTTCGCCAGAATGCGAGAGATGTCTGTCAACTCATATTCTCATCCAAATGACATATATAATAGTGAGGCAGTGGATGAATGGTATGATAACAAGTCGGTGGCCGACCTTTATAAGGGACGTAATTTGTACGATGACTTCAGTCTTCAAAATCACAACTTGTTCCACACCTCATATCAAAATGTGGTTCAGCAGGAGCTGGGAGAGGCTGCTCTCGCGCTTAAGATGTTCCAGACTGGACTGACTGGTACTGAGAAGTGGAAGACAAATACCCTCATGCATCATAACCAGGAGGTACAGGACTCTATCCTTAACTGGCTTGCCCTGGCAGACGGAGAGTTGGCAATGCCTAACGGCAACGACTGGTCGCTCTTTCTTTATGACCAGATCACCTCTTACTCCACCATGGCTTGTTTCCTGAGAGATTCTAATGCCTTGATTCTCGAGAATATGGCGTATAAGTACATAAAGGCAAGACAGAAAACCACGTCGGACGGTTCATGGCTGTTGCGGGCTGACGTGGGAGCTAGACGAATGGGCGTCGAGGCTCACAGAGTCATGATGACGTATCTCATGCATGAGGCTATGCCTACTAATGACATGACACCGACATCATGGGATGACTTCAACAAAAAGTACTCTGAGGCAAGGTTGATTCCTTGTCAGAACATAGTCAGGGCATCGTCCGATTACCGATTCACATGTTTCTCCTGGAGCACGGGATTGGGCAGTTACACCGGTTATTTCGCCGCGAACTCACCTGACAAGAATAAGATTGTAGTGCCTTACAGAGCGAACAATACGGGTAACTTGCTGGGATGGTATGATGTCAATGGTAAGTCCACAAACGCCACGCCAGTCGTGTCCGGTATATATGAGCTCGACGGAAACGCTTATGTCATGAACGGTGAGCTGAACACTAATGATGCGTCACTGAACAGACGATTTGCTATTTATTCCACTCCGACCAACGCTCTTGTGTATATTGACTATGTCACAGCTTTGGCTTCCGGAAAGGTCACGACAGACAAGACAGGATTGCTGGCTGTGTCAACGGATGAGTTCATGAGACTAAAGCGTACATTATATTATGGTGTCGCTGATAGCGAGGGAAATGTGAAGATTAGTCATAAGCAGCTCGATGGAACGACGTTCACGACTCTGACATCAGACTGGGTTAACGTGGACAATGAGCTTGGCGTCGTCAGTGACGGAGGTAAGAAGATAGCCTTTGGCGACCGCGGCGCAAACAACTCCATATATACGTCTAAGCTGTATCCGATGTACGACGATGAGAGCCGCACTGTGAAGAGTGGTGACGTGGTTGATATGCACAGACTGTGTTATTACAGTCTTGTGGACGCTGAGAAGACTGCAGCCTACGCCTCTGGCATGAAGTCTCTCGCCGCTTTGCTCCCCGCTGGATGGAACGGAGTGATCGTGCCTGATGAGGGAGTGAGCTATGTCTTGATAAGCAATTTCAAGGGCGAGGCGGATGCAGTGGTTTCCGGTCTTGAGTATAATAACGCGGCGCCTGTCTTCTATGAGCCTACGACTGTTACTGACAGCAAAGCGTCCGTATCCTTTAGCCTTCAGCAGAACCATTCTGTGGCGCAGCCGTTGAGAGTGTTCATCGAAGCTACAGACGTCGTGGCGCAGCTGTGTAATGAATCTTCAGTCTATGTGACTGCACAAAAGGACGAGACTGTGAGAGTCACTATCAGTTCTAAGGACGCTGTGGTGACTAAGTATGTTGAGATATCGGCTAACACTACTGTGTTGGTTAGCCTGAACAATGGAGCGCTTACGGAAGAGCTGGTTACACTTCCTGTCGTGAATAATGCGGACTACACTGGATATATAAAGAACCCGTCATTTGACGGCAACAGCAATTATGGATGGAATGGTAATCCTACAGTGAATTTTAATTGCGCAGAGAAGTATAACACGACATTTGACGTGTACCAGATTGTCACAGGACTGCCTAAGGGATTGTACCAGTTGACATGTCAGGGTTTCTATAGGGCTGGCTCTTACTCGAATGCGGCAAGCGCACATAAAGCGGGTACGGAGAAGCTTAACGTGACATTGTACGGAAATGACTCCGTGGTGGCGCTCGTGAGCATCATAGATGGCGCCGGTAAGGCTGGCGCAGTGGGCGTGCAGGCTGGAAGTTATGGCTATGTGCCTAATACTATGGAGCAGACCTACACTTACTTCAGAAAGGGACTGTATAACAATTCTCTTGTGTGTAGAGTGGGAGAGGACGGAGTGTTGAGACTGGGTGTGAAGAAAACTGCGACGATAACTAATGACTGGGCTATTTTCGACAATTTCACTTTGACGTTTCTCGGCGAAGACGAGGAGGATCCGGAGGCTTTGTCTGTCGGAGGCCTGAGAGAAGGGGAGAGAAGTGCGGACAAGGGGATTTTCACTCTTAAGGGAGAGAAGGTGAGCAGTGTGCGCAACTCTGGAATATATGTGATTGATGGTGTCAAGACGTATGTGAGGAACGTGCTTAACTGAATTGCTCTGACGATAACTTGTAAGATGGATGCGGCTGATAATGTCGCATCCATTATTTTTGTACTTTGCTGTATGTCTCGCCAAAAACACAATTAAGTTGATACATATAATGATGTGTTTGGAACGCATTGTTTCTTGGATACATGATTTTATGGTCAAGAATGCTGATTGGCGTGACAGGACTAATGTCGTTCTTGGACTGAATTGGATGATATGAATGCTTGTCTTTCAATGAGATAAAACAGTTAAATGACTGTGCAATTTTTCGTATTTATTTGTTGTCCGAAACTTCTCTTTTTACCGTTGATGTCTGTCAGTGAAAAAATGGATTCTGAAGATTTGCCATAGCTTATTCGGCGTCTGAAAATCTTAGGTTAGGACATTGAAAAGTTCAGGTTAGGATTTTTGAAACTGCAGACCTGTTTGTTGTGTATATCCTAACCTATGAATTTCAAAAAAGAGACTTGAGTTTTTTTTAACTCCTTGTTTTCAGATTGTCAGTAAGTTAGCCTGTTTTTATCAAAAAATAGGCATGGGAAATTTTGTGATGCCTCAGATTGTTCGTTTTTCCACCTTCTCGTTATGTGTGTGTCAGGTGCCTTTCAGGTGTGCGTACTGCTGTTTGAAGTGTGGTGGTCTTAGAGACAAAATATTCGTCACTTCATCGTATGTTCACACGCCAGCTAAAATTCCATGTTTTTCTAATGATTGCTTTAAAATCTTATTTTTTTTTGCCATTCGTGACCTTCAAAAGAAAAGAGTGTTGAGACTGTCTTTGTGGCGGAAAAACGCAGGCTGTTAAAACTGTTAAAACCGGTTTTTAACATTTGAGAAATGTGTGTTAATATTAAGAATTGAGTGTATTTTATTTGATAAAATAGTAAGCAATACGTCATAAATGAAAGTGAATAATACGAATTGCACGTTTGTTCGCAATTTTTGTTTGACAAGAAACATATATGAAATCTCATCGGGACTTAGACTGATAACGTGTGGTGATATGGTGGTTTAATGTGTGGAAAAGGCGATTAGCAGAGCCGGAAATCCAGAGATGTACAATCGTCAGATGTCTATAACATGCATTGAGAATTGGGATGTCTTTCTCTGGAAACATTCCTTTGTGTTTGAGAGCAAGGTTGGATATATACGAAAAAAGAGGAATGGTAGGTTCCATTCCTCTTTTTTGCTAATATGTAAGTGTTATGTCTTCTTGTTGTGATTAAAAGAAGTCGAACGCGTCGCTCACAGATGACTTAGTGCTTACGCACTTGATGGCTTTTGCGAACATGTCCGCAACAGAGAGCTGTCTGACCTTAGAGCACTTGTGTGCGTAAGGAATACTGTCAGTGAACACGATTTCCTCAAGGCATGATGACGTTACTCTGTCGCTTGCAGGGTCGCTCATCACACAGTGGCTGGCCACAGCTCTTACGCTTTTGGCGCCGGCTTTCATCATCTCGTCGGCAGCACATGTGATTGTGCCTGCGGTGTCCACCATGTCATCGACGAGAACCACGTTCTTGCCTTTGACGTCACCGATAATTTGGATGGTGCTCACTACGTTGGCGCGAGCTCTTGTCTTGTTACATAAGACGAGCGGACATCCCAGTTTCTTTGAGAACAGGGCGGCGCGCTTTGAACCGCCGACGTCTGGTGTGGCAATTACGAGATCCTTGAGCTGAAGAGACTCTATGTAAGGCAATGTCACCAATGAGCCGTAAAGGTGGTCTACAGGCACATTGAAGAAACCCTGGATCTGGTCAGCATGTAAATCCATAGTAATAAGACGGTCAATGCCCGCTACGCTCAGCAAGTCGGCTACGAGTTTCGCACCGATGCTCACTCTTGGTTTGTCTTTGCGGTCCTGACGCGCCCAACCGAAATACGGGATGACTGCGATGATGCTTGCCGCAGAAGCTCTTTTCGCCGCATCAATCATTAACAGTAACTCCATAAGGTTATCACTATTAGGGAATGTGGACTGAACGAGGAACACATCTTGACCACGGATACTCTCCTCGAATGACACTCCAAACTCACCATCGGCAAAATGAGTAATAATCATATTGCCGAGTGGACATCCAAGACTCTGGCAGATACGCTCTGCCAGATATCTTGACTTTGTACCAGAAAAAACCTTGAAAGGTCTACTTTCACTCATAAATTAGATGCTTATTGATGTAATTGCCGACAAAGTTATGAATAAATTATGTAGTAATCTCAAAAACCTGACAAGAAAGTGACGTGAGTTTTTTTTTTTGATGTCATAAATTGAGAAAACTTGTCAAATTAATCTTCCGGGATGTCTTTGAGTATCGCTGTTATGTGTTTCCACACCATGTCCACAGTAGGGATGAGCAGACACTCGTCAGGAGAGTGTACTCCTCTCAGTGTCGGACCGAAGCTTATCATGTCCATGCCAGGGTATTTCTCGCTGAACAGTCCGCATTCCAGTCCGGCGTGTATGGCTTTGACCTTTGGCTCTTTGCCGAACAGTCTCTTGTAACTGTCTACCGCTATCTTCAGCAATTTTGACTCTGCGTTAGGTTTCCAGCCAGGATAGCCGTCAGCGGTCTTTGTGACGAACCCTGCGAGTCGGAGTGCTGAGCTGACTGACGCGGACAACGCTTTGCGCTGACTGTCGATGCTTGAGCGTTGACTCGTCACGAGACGCACCTTGTCGCCTTCCAGATGTACGCTGGCAAGGTTGCTGCTTGTCTCCACGAGCCCCGGCAGGTCGATGCTCATCTCATAGACGCCGTTGTCCACGGCGTTGAGAGCCATGATTAACTTGTCGGCGATGTCTTTGCGTATGCAGCTGGAGGCTTCCTCGCTTTCCATGTGTGTGGTCATCGACGCCTCATCGTGGTACTCCTCCTCAATCTCCCTTGAGAAGACGTTGAAGTCAACACGTATGTTCTCTTTGTCCTTGAAAGGTACGGCGATCACCGCCTCAGCCTGTCTTGGGATAGCGTTGTGAAGGTTGCCACCCTGAATGTCGGTCAAGCGGATGTCGTACTTCTCTCTTGCCTGATCAAGGAAGCGGACGAGCAGCTTTATGGCGTTCGGTCTGTGTTTGTTTATGTCGTCACCGGAGTGTCCGCCGCGAAGTTTGTCGATAGACAGACGCACAGGGAAATAATTGGCTGGCAAGTCTTCAGTCTCCACGTCAAGTGTGGCCTCAGTGTTTGCTCCACCCGCACATCCGATGAAAATCTCACCCTCGTCCTCTGAGTCGAGGTTTATGAGGTATTTGCCGGTCATGAATCCTGGTTTGATGGCAAACGCTCCCGTCAAACCTGTCTCCTCGTCGCGAGTGAAGAGACATTCAAGCGGTCCATGCTCAATCTTGCTGTCGGTGAGGGCTGCCATAGCCAGCGCGATTCCGATTCCGTCGTCAGCGCCAAGGGTAGTGCCTTTCGCACGCATCCAGTCACCGTCGATATATGTCTCTATCGGGTCGGTGTCAAAGTTGATGTTGCAGTCTGAGGTCTTCTCACATACCATGTCCATATGTCCCTGAAGAACCACCGTGGCTTTGTTTTCCATGCCTGGTGTGGCTCCTTTTCTCATCAGCAGGTTTCCCGTCTCGTCGGCATGGCACTCTATGTCATTATCTTTAGCCCATTGCTGAAGGAAAGCGATTATCTTTTCCTCTTTCTTAGATGGGCGAGGCACCTTGTTTATTTGACTGAAATAGTCGAATACTAGTTTTGGCTCCATAAATCTTAATTTATTTTAAAAAAAATAAGTTGTTTCAATTATGTGAATAAGAACAATTATATTTGCATCTGTTTTATCTTACAAAATTATAAAATAATGCTGAAAGTTTTTTTATATTGTGTGTTAATTATTGCGGTCTGTGTCGCTTTTCTTTCCGTACGTATCATTCTGAAGAAGAATGGACGGTTTGTCAAGACGCATGTGTCAAGCAGTAAGGCCATGAGAGATAGGGGAGTGACATGTGTACAAAGTCAGGATTACGCGCAACGTCACATGACTAAAGCGGTTAAGGAGTGAGGCTCCGGTTACTTGTGGGACGTGAGTGGGGTGTGTGGAGGACGAAAACTGACAGACAAATGATTTGAGATTTTTTAACTTAAAAACTATATTTAATGAAAAGAACACTTATAGCCGTTAGCGGCATGATTATGTGTGCTACAATGGCTTTGACTTCATGTAATAATAAGTCCGGTGAAAACGAAGAAACTGTGGTGGAGAAAAAGTCCGCTAACGTGAATTCGTCTAATTTGAAGATCGCTTTTGTACTTATCGATACTTTGACAAGCCAGTACGAGAAATGTAAGGATCTTGAGGCTGAGTTCTCAAAGAAACGCGCTAATGCTGAGGCTACCGTACAACAGAAGGGCAAGTCGTTCGCAGCACAGGTACAGGAGTTCCAGCGTAAGGCTCAAAGCAATCAGTATACTCAGGAGCAGTATAATAATGAGCAGGCAAGACTGGCTAAGGTTCAGCAGGATATCCAGGATTTACAGGGACGTCTGTCAGCATCTCTGCAGGAGGATTATCAGAAGGAGTTCCAGGCACTCACTGACACCATTCAGAGCTTCGCCAAGTCTTACGCTAAGCAAAAAGGATATGATTTCATCCTTTGCAAGTCAAGCGGTATTGACAACGTTCTTTATGCTGACGATAAATATGATATAACTATGGAGGTTGTTTCTGCTTTGAACAAGAGATATACAAAGAAGGCTGATAAGGCTGATGACAGCAAAAAGAAGTAAATTCTGATTTTGCTGTATCCTAAAAATGACTCTATAGTGATTATATTTTTTTTCACACGTGGTTTTTTATTTTTCATCTGGAGCATCTTTTTGTTTCCTCAAAACTGAAAAATCAAAAACCACGTTTTGTTTTCTCAATAATCTAGTTGACTGTGTCAGACATTTGTTCTAATACTTTTCTTTATTAATACAAGATAATGGTAAACACATGGTTATTCGGAGATATTTTACACGCTTGACAAAATTTTCTAATCATGGTTATGTTCAATTCGCATAATTTATTTCTCCTATTTATTAGAAAAAAATCTTTTCTGTTTTGTATTGGACGTATAATTTGCTTAAATTTGCGCCTATATAGATGATAATATAAAACCTTACCTTTGTCATATGAAATTAAGTGCTGATAAATCTATGTGACTTGTTTCATACATGGATGTCTGTAATCAAGATTGGCGTATGTTTAATATAGGATTAAGTTACGTTCTCTTCATTTTTCGACCTGAAGTCGGCTCGCTCGTACAGACAACATATGTGTAGACTAGATTTAATGAGGAAAGATTTGATTTCCATTTCGTTGTTTCTATGGATGCTTGACATTGGTGAGGAATTTCACTTCCGAAACATTGTTCACAGGGGGGATTTTAAATGATTTATTCGTTATGAATGGTTTTGACTTGCTGCAGTGCAAATGCAGTAGATAAATAAAATGATTTAATTAATATATTTACAATAGATTATGGCATTTTCAAGAATCTTTTTCACTTCTGCTTTAAGCGCTTTCTTAAGCTGTGCTTTCGCACAGAATACGAACGCTGTCAGCAAGTCGGATAATCCCGATGAAATGGTCTCGTACCTTTTCACTTATTTCAACAGTAATGATCCTAAAGACGAGCAGATTTGCTACGCTCTCAGTGACGACGGTTATAATTTCACTCCACTGAACGGTGGCAATCCGGTCATCTCAAGTGATACAATCGCATATACGCAGTGTGTGCGTGATCCTCACATTCTCCGTTGTGAGGACGGCAAGACGTTCTATATGGTAGTGACTGACATGAAATCTAATCTCGGATGGTCAAGCAACCGAGGTATCGTGCTCATGAAATCTAAAGACCTGATTAATTGGGAGCATCATGCCATCAACTTCCCTACCCGATACACTGACAAATGGAAGAACGTGACTCGTGTGTGGGCTCCAGAGACTATTTATGACCGTAAAGCAGGCAAATATATGGTGTTCTACTCTTTGTTGACGGCTGATGGCGGTTATGATAAGATTTATTACCAGTATGCTAATAAGGATTTCACTGATCTTGAGGGTGAACCGAAATACTTGTTCGATTCTGGTAACGCTACTATCGACGGTGACATCGTTTATAATGAAGCTGACGGACTGTTCCACCTTTTCTATAAGACAGAGGCCGGACGAGGAATCTTTCAAGCAACCGCTAAGAACTTGACTGATAAGTGGAACATCATTAATGAACATGTCGATCAGACTAACGAATCTGTAGAGGGCGTCGGTGTATGTAAGACTATTGACGGTAAGTCATGGATTGTAATGTATGATTGCTACGGAAATGGACATTATCAGTTCTGTAAGTCTGAGGATTTGAAGACTTTCAAGTTCGTCCAGAATACAGAGACAAAGGGAAAGTTCACTCCAAGACATGGTACGATTATACCTATTACTCGAGCAGAGAAGCAGAGATTGCTTGATGAGTATGGCGAGAAGGGCAACCCTATCCTACCTGGTTTCCACGCTGATCCGGAGGTTCTTTACTCAAATAAGACGAAGAAGTATTATATATATAGTACTACTGACGGCACTCCTGGATGGGGCGGCTATAAGTTTAATGTCTTCTCTTCTGACAATCTCAAGGACTGGAAGGATGAGGGCACAATGCTTGATGTTAAGTCTGACCAGGTCAAATGGGCATCAGGAAATGCTTGGGCTCCTTGTATCATAGAGCGTAAGGTTAAGGGCGCATATAAGTATTTCTTCTATTTCTCAGCGCATAATCCTAAGACAAACCGCAAAGAGATCGGAGTGGCTGTGTCTGACAGTCCTGTGGGTCCGTTCGTTGCTGCGGAAAATAGTATGGTGACGGACGCTGAACGTCCTGAAGGTGCTCGTGGCGGACAGGCTATCGACGTCGATGTGTTCCAGGATCCAAAGTCTGGTAAGTATTATCTTTACTGGGGTAATGGATTCATGGCTGGCGCTGAGCTTAACGACGACATGATGTCAATAAAGAAGGAGACTGCCGTGAATCTGACTCCTAAGGGAGGTAATCTGAGTACTTGGTCTTTCCGTGAGGGAGCTTATGTCATCTACCGCAAGGGAACATACTATTTCATGTGGTCTGTCGATGATACTGGAAGCCCTAACTATCACGTGTGCTACGGTACGTCAAAGTCACCGCTCGGTCCTATTAATATCGATGAGAATAATTATAATGTTATCAGACAGGATGCGTCTAACAGGATATACGGAACAGCGCATAATTCTGTGATACAGGTTCCTGGAAAGGATGAGTGGTATATCGTGTACCACCGTATTAACCGTAATTTCTTGCGTGACCGTCAGTTCGGAGGACCAGGCGTTCATCGTGAGGTGTGTATCGATAAGTTGACCTTTGACAAAAAAGGCAATATTATTCCTGTGACACCTACCGTCACTGGGCCAGCTGCCTTGAAAATTAAGAAGTAATGTAAATTTACGATATAATGAATCATGGATTTGTGAAAGTCGCTTCTGCCATCCCTTCAGTGAGGGTGGCAGATTGCGATTATAATGAGAGACAGATAGAGAGTATTGTGGTGCAGGCTGAGGGTAAGGGCGTTGAGATAATCGTTTTCCCGGAGTTGAGCCTCACTTCTTACAGCTGTCAGGACTTGTTCTCACAGCAATTATTGCTTGATAGTGCGGAGTCTGTCTTGTTTAAGCTCCTGGATGTGACACGATCTCTGGGTATCATATCTATTGTGGGAATGCCTGTTCAGGTGCAGTCGTCTCTGTATAACTGTGCCATAGTTATACAGAGTGGTAAGATTTTGGGCGTGGTGCCTAAGACGTTCTTGCCGAACTATAAGGAGTTTTATGAGCAGAGATGGTTTGCCACGTCAAGCGTGTTGCCAGATACTCAAGTGACATTGTGCGCACAGACCGTTCCCCTGAGCAGGAATATTTTATTCAAGACAAGTAAGGTGAATTTCGCTATCGAGGTGTGCGAGGATTTGTGGGCCCCTATCCCACCAAGTAGCCGACTTGCGCTTAATGGAGCTGAGATTATTTTTAATTTGTCTGCTTCGAACGAGTTAATCGGAAAAAACGAGTATCTTAATTCTTTGCTTAGTCAGCAGTCCGCGCGTTGTATCTCTGGTTATGTGTATGCCTCCGCTGGTTTCGGCGAGTCTACGCAAGATGTTGTGTATGCTGGCAACGCTGTTATTTATGAGAACGGTAAGTTGCTGGCGACAAGTAAGCGATTCTCTTTAGATGAACAAGTCGTGGTGTCTGAAATTGACGTGGAGAGAATACGTACTGAACGTCGTATGAACACTTCTTTTGCGGAGAATATAAGATCGGTGAATGAGATGTGTACAGATTGTATGTTGGAGGTTAATACTCAGCCTTTGAGCCCTAAGTATGATTTCGAACTGACAAGATGGATCAATCCGCATCCTTTCGTTCCGTTTGGAAAGGCTCTTGACGAGAGATGTGAGGAAATCTTCGCTATTCAAGTTGAGGCACTCGCAAAACGCATTGTGCATACGAATGCGAAGAGCGTGGTGCTTGGTATATCGGGAGGACTTGACTCTACTCTGGCTCTGCTTGTTTGTGTCAAAACCATGGATAGGCTTAAACGTAACCGAACGGATGTCATTGGTATTACTATGCCAGGATTCGGTACGACTGGTCGTACGTATAATAACTCGGTGTCACTGATGGAGACGCTTGGTGTTACACTGAAAGAGATTAGTATTAAGGACGCTTGTCTCCAACATTTTCATGACATCGACCAGAATATCAATATACATGACGTGACTTATGAGAATGCGCAAGCTCGAGAACGAACTCAGATTCTCATGGACGTGGCCAATCAGTTCGATGGTTTCGTGGTTGGTACTGGTGATTTGTCTGAGCTGGCTCTTGGATGGGCAACGTATAATGCCGATCATATGTCAAATTACGGCGTTAACTGCAGTATCCCGAAGACTCTTGTGAAATACCTCGTTTCGTGGGTGGCTAAGAGTGTTGTTGACAAAGATACTAAGTCAACTCTCCTTGATATTGTTGAGACTCCTATTAGTCCAGAGCTGATTCCTGCTGATGAGAATGGTGAGATAGCTCAGAAAACTGAGGATTTGGTGGGACCATATGAGTTGCATGATTTCTTCTTGTATAATTTCCTTAGATTTGGTTTCCGCCCGGCAAAGATATATTATCTTGCGAAGAAAGCTTTCATTGAGCAGGTGTATGATAATGACGGTGAGGATGTGAATATGAATGTCGGCAATTATAATGAGGATGAGATAAAGAAGTGGTTGACAGTTTTTTGTAAACGTTTCTTTACTCAGCAGTTCAAGAGGTCTTGTCTTCCTGACGGCCCAAAAGTCGGAAGTGTGAGTCTGAGTCCGCGAGGTGACTGGAGAATGCCGTCTGACGCAAGTTATTCTTTATGGTTGAAGGAGTGTGAGGAATTATAGGTTCTGTAGATAGCGAATGGTGAGAGGTGTATTGTGCTCTCACCTTTTTTGTTTTTAATACTTTATTTGTATGGCTGTGGTTACAAAACAAATACTTGATAAAGTATATAAGGAGAATTTTGATAAAGACAGATTCTTGAGTGTGGATCCATGCGGCGTAGTGTATAAGTTGATGGAGCATACGGACAATCAATTGGATATAGAACTAGGAGCATTGTTTGTGGCAATGATAACATGGGGCTCAAGAAAAGTGATATGTCCTACTGCGTTACGTATGTTGAGAGATGAGATGAGATGGCGCCCAGCTCATTTTATTATGAGTAGACAATATTTGAGCTCTTATACTGACGCGAAGAACGGATGTGTCTACCGTACTCTTAATGTCGATGCGTTCAAAGATGTCTGTGAGAATATATATCATGCTATACAAGGTTACGGAACGCTTGAGGCGCTTTTTGATAAAAAGAGTTCGGAGCAAGTGATACAGGCAATCTGTGAGTGGTTACGGCCAGCTAAAGTCGGAAGTCTGAATAAATCTGCGTGTAAGCGTGTGTGCATGTATCTGAGATGGATGACTCGTGACAAAAGTCCTGATATCGGATTGTGGAAGTCACGGTCTAAAAAGGATTTGTATGCTATTATGGATGTGCATGTTATAAGACAAACAAAAGGACTCATCTCAAACTCAAGACCGACGTGGAAAGCTTGTGTGGAACTAACGACATTGTTCAAGGAATGGGATGCTGAAGATCCTCTTAAGTATGATGTGGCTTTGATGACGCTTGCCGATATGGATAATGATTGAGCATATGAGAAAAGAAGAAAAGTATAAGATTCTTGTAGATTATTTTGAGAAGGAAATGCCTGATGTTAAGCCGGAGTTACACTACGAAAATGCTTTTCAGTTGTTGGTCGCCGTAATTCTTTCCGCACAATGCACAGACAGACGTGTCAATATGGTAACGCCAGAATTGTTTCGTCGTTTTCCCTCAGCTGTGGAGATGGCTTTGGCGTCGCCCGAGGAATTGTACGGTTATATCAAGAGCATAAGCTATCCTAATAGTAAAGCTGACCATCTTTCTAAAATGGCTTCCAGACTGGTTAGTGATTTCGGCGGTGAGGTGCCAGACACGTTGGAACAGCTTGTCCAACTTCCGGGAGTGGGAAGAAAGACTGCAAATGTTGTACTTGCTGTTATATGGGGAAAGTCTGCTATGGCTGTTGATACACACATATTCAGGGTTAGTCATCGTCTTGGACTTGTATCTGATAAGTGCACTACCCCTTTCTCTGTTGAGAAAGAGTTGATGCGATATTTCCCGAAGGACAAAATACCTGACGCACATCATTGGCTTCTTCTGCATGGCAGATATGTTTGTCAATCCAGAACACCCAAGTGCGAAAAATGTGGAATAAGGAAATTATGCTCTTACGTGAAGAAAAAAAATCCTTCCGTTTAATTCTTTTAGCATACTTTTTACTATCTTTGCCAACAGTTTGGACACATTAGCTAAGGTTGTTGTGTGTTTCAAAGTATAAGATGAAGTTAATGTTAAAATAAAAATAATTATTTTTTAATCAGAAAGACTTATGAATATTCAGGATTATGACTTCTCAGGTAAGAAGGCAATCGTTCGTGTGGACTTCAATGTTCCTATTCAGGATGGTAAAATAACAGATGACACTCGTATAAAGGGTGCTTTGCCTACTCTCAAACTTATTTTGGATAAAGGTGGCGCTTTGATTATCATGTCACACATGGGTAAGCCAAAAGGTAAAGTAAAGCCTGAGTTGTCTCTTAAGCAGATTGTTCCTGCTGTGAGCGCAGCTCTTGGTGTTCCTGTACAGTTCGCTGATGATTGTCAGAAGGCTGATGCTCAAGCTGCTGCTCTTAAGGCCGGTGAGGTTCTTCTTCTTGAGAATCTTCGCTACTATGCTGAGGAGGAAGGTAAGCCTGTTGGCATAGATAAAGAGGATTCTGCTTATGATGCCGCAAAGAAAGAGATGAAGGCTAAGCAGAAGGACTTCGCTAAGAAGCTTGCTTCATATGCTGACTGTTGGGTTATGGATGCTTTTGGAACAGCACACCGTAAGCACGCTTCTACAGCAGTAATCGCTGACTATTTTGACAAGAAGGATGTTATGCTCGGTCTTCTTATGGAGAAAGAGGTTAAGGCTGTTGACGCTGTCCTCAACAATATTGAGCGTCCATTCGTAGCTATTATGGGTGGTTCAAAGGTTTCTTCTAAGATTGGTATTATCGAGAACCTTCTCGGTAAGGTTGACAAGCTCATCCTCTGTGGTGGTATGACTTATACTTTCGCTAAGGCTCATGGTGGTGAGATTGGTGGTTCAATCGTTGAGCTCGATAAACTTGATGTCGCTCGTAACGTCGAGGAGCTTGCTAAGAAGAACGGTGTTGAGCTCGTTCTTGGTGAGGACTCTGTATGTTGTACAGGTTATGACTTCTCTACATTCTCAGTTAAGCCAGGTGCTAAGATTGAGACATTCAACTCAAGCAATATCCCTGCAGAGTTTGAGGGTCTTGACGCAGGTCCTGTCAGCCGTGAGAAATTTGCTAAGGCAATCAAGGGCGCTAAGACTATCCTCTGGAATGGTCCTGCAGGTTGCTTCGAATGTGAGGACTTCACTGCTGGTTCAAAGGCTATCGGTGAGGCTATCGCTGAAGCTACAGCAGAGGGTGCCTTCTCACTTATTGGTGGTGGTGACTCTGTAGCATGTGTCAATAAGTTCGGTCTTGCGGACAAGGTTTCTTATATTTCAACTGGTGGCGGTGCTCTTCTCGAGGCTATTGAGGGTAAGGTACTCCCTGGTATTGCTGCGGTAGTTGGAGAGTAAGATGTGTGTTAATACATATGTTATGTGTGTTCACGCACTTATGATTGAAGCCTTTATAATTGAATAATACAACTTGTTCGTGGCTTGAATGTCACGAGCAAGTTGTTGCTTTATATTAAGATGAGAAAACTATTATATATCTCTGTGATGTGTGTGCTCGCTTGTGTGTGTGGATGTGGTTCCACTGATAAAAGTGATGATGCAGACACTTTGTCATTATCAATCGCATTACTTCCTACCTTGGATAATCTACCTTTTTACTATGCGGATTCCACAGGTATTTTTGACTCACTTGGAATAGCTGTCGATTTACAGACCTATTGCTCTGCCATGGATTGTGACACTGCTTTTAGAAATGGTAAAGCAAATGGTGTGGTCAGTGACTTGGTGAAGGCGAATATGTGGCGTGCCTATGGCGACTCTGTACGGGTCATCATGAGTGGTGAGCTGAACTTATATCTTATGACTGCACGTTCAGCAAGAATTAAAAATGTGAAAAGTCTGAAGGAAAAAATCGTGGCAGTTACACGCAACTCGTCTGTTGACTATTTTGTTGACAGAGTTATGGATTCTGCTCATTTTGAGAGATGGGAAATAAACAGACCTCAAATAAACAATGTAGTATTGAGATGTGACATGACTAATCAAAATCAATTAGACTGTTCTGTCCTTCCGGAGCCATATGCAACGGTTGCTGAGTCACATGGAGGTGTCAGACTATTGGCATCTTCGTCTTTGACAGGTAACTTGTCTGCGTTTATTGTACATGACTCGATATGTAAGAAACGTAAGAACGACTTACTTATGCTAGTCAAAGCGTATAATATTGCTGTGGAACGTCTGAATTCTGTTATGGATAAAGGAACACATGATGTCATGTCTTATCTGCCGGAAGTGAAGTCAGTTAGTGTTGATGATTCTTTGTTGGTGTTAAGACATTTCAATAGAGCGATGTTGCCTTCAAAAAAAACGATTGAGAATGTGTCTGTGTGGATCAAAGGTCGTGAGCTGGTTCCAGAATCAGTTCATTATTATGGTCTCGTAGACTCTTCTTTTGTGAAATAAGACGGATGTGACGAGTCTTGTGTTATGTGTGTATACCGAGACTTCATGTTTCTGAATAACACTGATGAATAAGTGTTTGAATACAAGTGTTCATATATTACAGTTTGAATAAATTAATCATTTGTTGATGGAGCAGATTTCCAAGAAAATACAAGACGAGTTGATTTGTACAGATAAGATCGCGGAAAGTCTGGAATTGCTTAGGCAGAGGTCGGACTCTTTGGGTAATTGGGACATCAAGGAGACTTTGGATAGCATTGAGTTCTCTTACTGCTCGATGCTTGATTACATGTTGCAAAACTATGTCAGTGATACGTCGGCAAATGAAAGGCGGGATATCCAGAGGCGTCTGTTGTCTGTCAACGATCAAATTGACAGGTTGGAAAGACTGAAGTTGAGGAAAAATGACTTATACAGTAAAGTGTTGTCAAGTGTTCGAAGTGGTAATACACTTGGAAGTGTTTTGGAGGAGTTACTGTCTGTGCATAAAAAATCTAAGGACTTTATAGGTGGTAGTGAGGTGAGGTCTGGCTTTTCCTTTGGCAACATGGACAGAGATAATCTGGAATGTTTAAGGACGGAGCTGTTTAATATAGTATGGACAAGTGACTTGTGGTCTAATGCTGACTATGAGAACGCCAATAGGTTTATCTACTGTAGTGATGACGATGGTTTCAATCAGTGCGTGTTCGTTTCTGCTGTCACATTGTCCTTGCTTGAGTATTTTGACTCAAGAAAGGTCGACATTTTGTTTGATGCTTACCTGTCTACTTTTAATGATGTCAGGGTAAGAGCTATTGTAGGAATCGTGCTTGTGTTGAGAGAATATGACATGAGGATTTCAAAAAGGTATCCGGAGATAATGACAAAACTCTCTGCACTGTCTAATGATGAAAGGTTTGTCTCAGATTTTTATATGGTCATCACGCAACTGCAATATAGCTCTGTGACAGATAAGGTGACAACAAAGATGAACTCAGACATCTTACCAACGATAATGAGTGGTAGCGGGATACGTCCAGACATGTCTGCTAATGAACTTGATGATTTGATTGCAAAAAAAGGACAGAATCCGGAATGGACGAATTTCAAAAAGAGTCAGAATGCGGAGAGGAAGATAGACGAGATGCAGAAGATGTCCATGGAAGGAGCGGATATTCATATGAGCACATTCAGGCATATGAAAACGTACAGTTTCTTTAATAAGGTGGAACATTGGTTCTATCCATTTAAGACAAACAATAATCCAATACCTGAGATAGATAAGTTAATAAAAAGTAGTAACGGTAAGATAGTTAGGTTCTTAGTCGATGCGCCAACCTTTTGTGATAGTGATAAATATTCTTTTTGTCTATCGTTGGTAGGACTAAATAATTATGGTGGTATCGGTATGTCTTCTGATATGGAAGTACATTTCAGAGAATTTGGTCTCGGTGATCTCATGGATAGCGATAAGGGGGTGTCAAATGAATACTCCACGATGTATGTTGTCCGTCATTATGTGTTTGATTTATACAGGTTCTTCAGTCTGTTTAAGTATTCCAATCAGTTCCTAAATCCCTTCGAGCCTTTGTCTGGTGAGACTAAGGATGAAGTGTTCTTTATGCCTATTAAGCTGGTCACGTACTCGTTTCTGGCTAATAATCCGGATAAGATGTATTCATTTGGTGATTTTCTTATGAGAATGGAATGGTATGAGGATGCGGACAAGATCTTTGCGTACGTTGAGAATGACATTGAAATGACAGCCGAGTTCTACCAGAAAAGAGGTTTTTGTAAGGAGAAAACAGGAGATTCACTTAGTGCGGAAGAATTCTATGAAAAAGCGAACATACTTAAGCCCATGTCTAAATGGACACTTTTACATCTTGCTGCAATATATAAGAAATCAAATCGTTATAAAGAGTCAGTTAGATGTTACACTCAATTGCTGTCGATTGAACCGGATAATAAGAAAGTGTTGTATGATTTGTCGTATGCTCTCTTTATTACAGGTGATTACGACAAAGCCCTTGAGCATTTGTATAAGCTTTATTACATGGATGAGTGCTATATGGATGTCAAGGAGATAATAGTTAAATGTTTGTTAAGGAAAAACGATGTGGACAAAGTTGCTGAAATGTTGATGGGTTCAGACAACTTCAGGCATTCTATACTTTCCGCTTTTGTTTTCATTCGTGAGAATAATTACGTCAGTGCCCATGAGATGCTTAAAATTTCGTGGGAGCAGTGGCAGAGCTACGAGGGTGTCGACAAGAAATCCTTTGAGCAGGAATATGATGCCGCTTACGATATGTTTCGTGGTATTGTCGACGCCAATGTGTCGTCGATGCTTTATGACGCTACTATATTGAGGTGAACGCCGTGTGTGGGCATTTACGTGTGTATGGTAAATGTATCCCCTTATTTAAGCTACAAAATGAAAATATAGATGTCAAAATTCTTTAATTTACGTAAAAAATACATAACTTTGTAGCGTGTATTCATGGGCTGAGGTGGCTTTCCAGTCACTCAACTTGTGTTTTATGTTTTGAGAATACAAAACACAGTTAATATTAACAAAAATATGGCGAATGTAATTAAATTACGAAAAGGCTTGAACATCAACCTTAAAGGTAAGGCTGCTGCTCAGGTTTCTGCTGTGTCTGCGTCAGACGTCTACGGACTTGTTCCTGACGCTTTTTATGGCATGAAACCGAAGGTGGTTGTTAAAGAAGGTGATGATGTGAAGGCTGGCGATGCTTTGTTTGTCAACAAGTTGCATCCAGAAATGAAGTTCGTCTCTCCAGTGTCAGGAAAGGTGTCATTGGTTGAGAGAGGCGATCGTCGTAAAGTATTAAGCGTTCAGGTAAAAGCTTCCGCAGAGCAACAGTATGTTGATTTCGGCAAGAAAGTTGTAGAAGATCTGGATGGAGGTAAGGTTAAGGACGCCCTTTTGGAGAGTGGTCTTTTCTCTTTCTTTGTTCAGCGTCCATATGCTGTTGTGGCGAATCCGGACGATGCTCCAAAAGCTATCTATGTGTCTTCTTTCTGTGACATGCCTTTGGCTGCTGATTTTGAGGGCGTAGTACTTAGTGGTCAGGAGAAAGATTTCCAGACAGGTATCACAGCGCTCAGCAAGATTGCCAAGGTTCATGTAGGTGTCAAGCCAGGAAGCAAGCTCACTCAGCTCAAGGATGCTGAAGTTACCGTGTTTGACGGTAAGTGTCCAGCAGGTAATGTTGGTGTTCAAATCAACAACACAAACCCTATCAACAAGGGTGAGGTTGTGTGGACCGTTGGTGCAGAGGAGGTAATCTTCATCGGTCGTCTCTTCAATAATGGAATAGTAGATCTCAAGCGCGTCATCGCTGTCGCAGGTTCTGAGGTTAAGAACCCAGAGTACAAGTCAGTGCTCGTCGGTGCTAAGATATCAGATATTGTCAGTGGAAAGCTTTCCGAGTCAGTAGACAAGAAGGTACGTATCATTGACGGTAACCCTCTTACAGGTATGAAGACAAGTCAGGACTCATTCCTTATGGCTCATACCACAGAGGTGACAGTTATTCCTGAGGGTGATGATGCAGATGAGCTCTTCGGATGGATCTCACCACGTCTCAATGAGTTCTCTGTCAGCCGTTCATATTTCACATGGCTTCAGCCAAAGAACAAGGAGTATGTGCTTGACGCTCGTGTCAAGGGCGGTCATCGTCATATGATTTTCAGTGGAGAGTATGATTCTGTGTTCCCTATGGATATTTATCCAGAGCAGCTTGTAAAGGCTATCATCGCTGGTGATATTGATAGAATGGAAGCTTTGGGAATCTATGAGGTTGCTCCGGAGGATTTCGCTGTAGCGGAGTTCGTGGACAGCTCAAAGGTCGAACTTCAGCGCATAGTACGAGAGGGACTCGATATGTTGCGTAAAGAAAACGAATAAAATATATGGGACTTAAGAAAATTCTTGACAACATGAAGCCTGCCTTCTCAGAAGGAGGTAAGCTGAGCGCCTTTGGTTCTCTCTTTGATGCGGCGGAGACATTCTTTTATGTGCCGAATGAGACAGCAAAGACATATGGTGCTCAAATACATGACGCTATAGACTCTAAGCGTTCAATCTTTTTTGTTGTGATAGCACTTCTCCCTGCCCTACTCTTTGGAATGTATAATATTGGTCTTCAGCACAATATAGCTATAGGTGCTGCGACAGATGATGTGTTCTGCAATTTCCTTTATGGATTTGCAGCCATGTTACCTAAGATTATCGTTTCATATGTAGTAGGTCTTGGTATTGAGGTTGCTATTGCTCAGTGGAAGAAAGAGGAAGTTCACGAGGGATTCTTCGTGACAGGTATCCTCATTCCTATGATTGTTCCGGTTAACTGTCCACTGTGGATTCTTGCCGTAGCAACAGCATTTGCCGTAGTCTTCGCTAAGGAGGTATTTGGTGGTACTGGTATGAACATCTTCAATCCTGCTCTTGTGACACGCGCATTCTTGTTCTTCGCATATCCAGCCATGATGTCTGGTGACAAGGTATGGGTTAATGAGAATTACATGGACTGCATCAATGGTACAATTGATGGTTACTCTGCAGCCACTCCTCTTGGCCAGCTTGGTTCTGGTGAGGCTGTGACAGCAAGTCCTCTTGAAACTATTATCGGTACGATTCCAGGTTCAATCGGTGAGACATCAGTAGTGGCTATCGCTATTGGAGCCGTTATTTTGATTTGGGCAGGTATCGCAAGTTGGAAGATTATCGTGTCAACATTTGTTGGTGGTGCTATTATGGCATATCTTCTTCCTTATGAGGGCGCTCAGAATTTTGAGTGGTGGGAGCAGCTCACTGTCGGTGGTTTCGCTTTCGGTGCGGTGTTCATGGCCACGGACCCAGTTACTGCGGCTCGTACAGAGTGTGGTAAGTACATCTATGGTTTCCTCATCGGAGTCATGGCAATCATCATACGTGTGCTCAACCCAGGTTTCCCAGAGGGTATGATGCTCGCTATTCTTTTGATGAACGTATTCGCACCACTTATCGACTACTGTTTCGTACAGTCAAATATCAACAAGCGCGCAAAACGTGCCGTAAAATAAGGAGGACAAATAATGGCAAAATTGAATACAAACAGCAATGCGTATACAATAATATATGCTAGCGTAATGGTAATCGTAGTGGCTTTCCTCCTTGCTTTCGTTGCTTCTTCTCTGAAGGAGACTCAGGATGCTAATGTGGAGCGTGACAAAAAGTCACAGATACTCGCTTCATTGAATATCCGTGAGGTGTCAGATGTTGACGCTAAGTACGAGGAGGTTATCACTTCAAAGAATGATGATGGTACTTTGATCGCGAATGTTGATGGTGAGGAGAAGCTTGTTGTTCCTGTCAAGGGAGCAGGTCTTTGGGGTCCTCTTTGGGGTTATGTGGCTATCAACAAAGACGGTCAGACTGTCTATGGAGTATTCTTCAATCATGAGTCTGAGACTGCCGGTCTTGGTGCCCGTATCAAGGAGCAGTGGTTTCAGGATCTCTTCATGGGTAAGAAGATTTTTGACGGCGAGAATGTCGTTCTTGGAGTATACAAGAAGGGAAAGGCCCCTGCAGGTCTGTCAGCAGACAGTTATGTGGACGCAGTGACAGGTGCCACTCTCACATCAAATGGTGTTAACGATATGATTCAAAAGTGTCTTACAGACTACAAGGATGCCATTGCTACATTCCGTGGTGGCTGTGCTGGTGACAAGCCTTGCTGCAAGGGCAACGGCAAGTGCCACAAGGCGGATGCTATGTGCGACGCGCAGGTGGACAGCTGCTGTCAGGACACTATCATTAATGAATAAGGAGGACAAAGAATATGAGTTTATTTTCAAAAGAAAATGGTGAAGTATTCAAGAGCCCGCTCAATCTGAATAACCCTATCGCTGTTCAGGTACTTGGAATCTGCTCTGCTCTCGCCGTAACCTCACAGTTGAAGCCTGCCATCGTAATGGGTCTTTCCGTTACAGTGATTACAGCTTTCTCAAACGTGATTATTTCTCTTATACGTAAGACTATTCCAAATCGTATACGTATCATCGTACAGCTTGTAGTTGTTGCCGCTCTTGTTACCATCGTGAGCAATATTCTCAAGGCGTATGTGTATGATGTCAGCGTTCAGCTCTCAGTATATGTCGGACTCATCATCACAAACTGTATCCTGATGGGACGTCTTGAGGCGTTCGCCATGCAGAACGGTCCATGGGAGTCGTTCCTTGATGGTGTCGGTAATGGTCTTGGTTATGCTGTCATACTTGTTATCGTGGGATTCATTCGTGAGTTGCTCGGTTTCGGTTCTATCTTCGGCATCCAGATTATTCCAGAGAGTTGTTATTTTGAGGGCGGTGGCTTGTACATGAATAATGGTATGATGACAATGCCAGCTATGGCGCTTATCATCCTTGCGTGTGTCATCTGGGTTCACCGTTCAATAAATAAGGAAGCATAATTAAAAACCCAAATTAAAAGAAACAGATTATGGAACATTTCATTCAGTTGTTCGTCCGCTCAATCTTTGTGGACAACATGATATTCGCTTTCTTCTTGGGTATGTGCTCTTACCTTGCGGTATCTAAGACAGTGAAGACATCTCTCGGACTGGGTATTGCTGTGACATTCGTCCTCCTCATTACAGTTCCTGTAGATTACTTATTGCAAACTAAGGTTCTTGCTGACGGCGCACTTGAAAAAGGTGTTGACCTCACATTCCTGGCATTCATCTTGTTTATTGCTGTGATTGCGGGTATCGTGCAGTTGGTCGAGATGGTTGTGGAGCGTTTCTCTCCATCCCTCTATGCCGCTCTCGGTATATTCCTTCCTCTCATTGCTGTTAACTGTGCGATTATGGGTGCTTCTCTTTTCATGCAGCAGCGTATCCAGCTCGATCCGGAGACATCAACACAGGCCATCTCAAATGTTGGAGACTGTTTAGCTTATGCACTCGGATCAGGTATTGGTTGGACACTTGCAATCGTTGGTCTTGCGGCAATTCGTGAGAAGATGGCTTACTCTGACGTTCCAAAGCCTCTTCAGGGACTTGGTATAACGTTCATCACCGTAGGTCTTATGGCAATGGCATTTATGTGTTTCTCAGGTCTTAAAATCTAAAAGAAAGGACATATTATAATGGATATACAATTTATCATTTATAGCATTGCGGTGTTCTTGATAATCGTACTTGTATTGGTTGTCATCCTCCTCGTTGCTAAAAAATACCTTTCTCCAAGTGGACAGGTAACAATTACCATCAACGGCAAAGACAAGGTTTCTGTTGATCAGGGCAGCAGCCTTCTCTCTACTCTTGCCGCACAGGATATTTATCTGCCATCAGCTTGTGGTGGTAAGGGCTCTTGCGGACAGTGTAAGTGTCAGGTTGTTGACGGAGGCGGTGAGATCCTTGACTCTGAAAAGGGTCACTTCACTCGTAAGCAGATTAAGGAAGGCTTCCGTCTCGGATGTCAGTGTAAGGTGAAGGGAGACATTTCTATCAAGGTTCCAGACTCAGTTATGGGTGTTAAGGAGTGGGAGTGCACAGTCATCTCCAACAAGAATGTCGCCAGCTTCATCAAAGAGTTCAAGGTTGCTTTGCCTCCAGGCGAGCATATGGATTTCGAGCCGGGCTCATATGCGCAGATCCGTATTCCAGAGTATGATATCGATTATGACCGTGACATGGATAAGTCTCTCATCGGAGATCTTTATGTTCCTACATGGCAGAAGTTCGGTATCTTCGGACTCAAGCAGAAGAATGAGACTGCCACTATCCGCGCATACTCAATGGCTAACTACCCAGACGAGGGTGATATCATCACTCTTACTGTACGTATCGCCACTCCTCCTTTCAAACCAAAGGATCAGGGTCCTGGATTCCAGGATGTGCCATGCGGTATAGCATCAACATACATCTTCTCTCTCAAGCCGGGTGACAAGGTGACTATGTCAGGTCCTTACGGTGAGTTCCACCCACATTATGGCACTGGTCGTGAAATGATCTGGGTCGGTGGTGGTGCCGGTATGGCTCCTCTTCGCGCGCAAATTATGCACTGCTTGAAGACTCTTAAGATCCGTGACCGTGAGATGCATTACTTCTATGGTGCCCGTGGTATCGACGAGGTATTCTTCCTTGAAGACTTCCTTGAGCTCGAGAAAGAGTTCCCTAACTTCCACATGCACCTTGCGCTTGACCGTCCAGACCCTAAGGCAGACTCTCTCGGCGTTAAGTACACTCCAGGATTCATTGCTCCTGTTATGGGTGATACTTACCTCAAGCAGCATGAGGCACCAGAAGATGTCGAGTACTACCTCTGCGGACCTCCAATGATGGCAAAGACAGTGCTTGATTTGCTCCACTCACTTGGTGTTGAGGATGACATGATTTCATTCGATAACTTCGGTGGATAGCTCTGACACGTATAGTTTTATATACACATATTAAAAAGGTATGGCTTTTAGTCATACCTTTTTTTATTTTTAAGGTAGACTGTGGACTCATGGTGAACTAGTCCCTATTGGTCGGAAAATGGATGTCTGACAGTCCCCCCGACAATCCATACTGTTCTCGTCATTATCATCGCTCCAATGCAACCCTTAGAGCGTTGCTTTGACGGCATACATTACCATGAACATGCTTTACTGTCACTTGAAACGCAACATTGAAAGAGGTGGAAAAATGAAAAATTTGGCATATAACCAAATTTCCTATACCCTATTTTTTGAAAAAAATAGGTTAACTTGCTGATAATCTTAAAACAAGGTGTTTGAAAATCTTAGGTCTCTTTTTTGAAATTCTCAGGTTAGGATATAGTGTACAAACAGGTCTGCTTTTTTCAAAATCCTAACCTGAACTTTTCTGCGTCCTAACCTAAGAATTTCAGAAGCCAAATAAGCCACGGAAAAAAACTGAAAAGCATTTTTCCGTTGTCACGTGTCAACGGAAAAAGAGGAGTTTCGGACAGCAAAAAACGTGCGAAATGGTAGAGAAATAAGATTTACATGTTATGTGCTGTGAAATACCCTCGAATGAGGATATGAAATATGAAAAAAACAGATTAACTTTGTACGGAACAATAGAAATAAGAAATGGAGTTTTTACCTGATGATCCGGAAATATTGGTGTCAAGTGTCAACATGCTGTTGAGAGATGAGGAGTTTGACTCTTTGGAGTCGCTTTGTTATTATTTTAACACGACGCCAGAGAAGCTAAAAGAAAAGTTGATACCTCATGGATACGTGTATGCTCCTGAGCAATTACAGATACGTCCTATGGGATATAACATACCAGAGGACTGCATTGAGACGGCGTACGCTTTTTTTCATCAGAAAGAAAGAATTTACAGATACTCCACCTTGGACTGGCAGAAAGATGATATTGAATATGCTATTGACAGCTATACCCATACAATGAATAAAGAACTGTACTCGCAGCTTTCAGGCGGCAATGACAGCTTTCTGCGTGACCATGTGCGTTTCCATGATGACTTGTGTAATGCTTTGCGTTGTCTTGACATGATGCTGGCTTGAAGAAGAGTCAGTAATAAATGACACACATCCCCGGAAAGTTCATAGTCGAGCTTTCCGGGGATATGTGTATTGTGACACACCGCGTCACGGATTGTCAGTAGAGAATCTCATTGAGACTATGGCTGCCTCTGAAACGGCTGATGTCCACCTTACCTCTGACACCCTCAGCGTGTCCGGTGCTTGTGAACTGCCAGATTAAGTAGTCGTCATCATTGGTGAGGACCGGCTCGTCATCCATATACGCCGCAATCATGAATTTGTAATTGCTGCAGTTGATGTCGGTACGCGCCAGGTGCTTATCATAGAAATTCCTTCCTGTGTAGATCATCGGCTTACATCCGAAATTCTTCTCAATCAATTCACAGAATACCCTTAGCCTGTTGATGAATATGGTGTGTGACACATTCCTCGGTAGAATCTCAACGTCGACGAGAGGTATGAGGTCCTGTTTGTTGGTCTCCACCACGCTCATGAAATTGTTGAACTGCTCCTCGGCTGTGAATTGCGCCCTGAAGAAGTGATAGCTTCCGACTTTCAGTCCCACTCTCCTACACTCACTGATGTTATATGTGTATTTGCTGTCAATCAGCTTCACGCCTTCTGTGGCTTTCAGGTATATGAAACCTGCCAGAGGATCGCTTGCCACCACGCTCCACTGCACGTCTCCCTGATAGTGGCTCATGTCATATCCGTGCAGACAATTGTCATCTGGAAAAGAGAATACCCTTGGTATTTTTAGCGGCTTGACAAAGTGGTCTGGTTTCGAACGTGAAGGAAGGTGATCAGGTTCGACAGGCCCGAGAAACTCGATGTTGTTGATCTTAGGATATGCGGACTTGTCTTTCTTCACCAATGCCAACGGCGGAGCTGTTGGCTTTTGTTTCCTTGATGTCTGTGATAGTCCAGTAGAACCGTATGCTATAGATATTATGATAAGTAAACTGATACGTCTGAAATTCATAAATACAGTTATGTAGTCTTTACTTTTGCAAAGATAAAGTATTACATTTTAATTTGCAATTTTCATAATAAGTCTTTCCTTTTTTAATAATTCTTATTTGGTGGAGTGGCGTGTTTACCGTGTTTTTTGTATTTTTGAGGAAAATTATGGTATTATATGGAAAAGAAATACTGGTTCGTGTTTTGTGGAGAATGTCTTTTGTTGAGAAGAAATGGTGATGATGGTTACTCAATTCCTCTGGAGGAGAATGCTCCGACTCAGGTCAGAGAATGGACATATATACAGGAGTTACCGGAGTTAGACGGATATCAGTGTGTGGCATATAGCGTCAATACTCCGATTGACATTACGGACTCCATGCGAACTGTCGGTCTGCGTGAGTCGTACGCCTTGCTGCCTCGAGAGCATTATATCATGGCGGGTAAGGCATCACAGCTCCTTTATTGGGACTCTTGCACTAAGTATTGCGGTGTTTGCGGAGCACCCATGCGTAAGAACACCGTCATAAGCAAAAGATGCACTAATTGCGGAAAAGAGGTGTGGCCGCAGCTCGCCCCTGCCATCATCGTGAGGATTATACGGGGCGCTGAATCGGACTGCAAAGATGATCAGGAAATCTTACTCGTTTCCGCCAAGAATTTCAAGCGGCACACCATGTTCGGACTCGTGGCTGGTTTTGTGGAGACGGGAGAGACGCTTGAGGAGTGTGTGCGCAGAGAGGTGTTGGAGGAGACGGGTATCGTCGTGAGAAACATACAGTATTTCGGAAGTCAGCCGTGGCCCTATCCCTCAGGCTTGATGATCGGGTTCACGGCGGATTATGAGAGCGGAGAACTGAAGCTACAGACGTCCGAGCTGAATAAAGGAGGATGGTTCAAACGAAACAACATGCCGGACATTCCGGACAAGTTGTCGATCGCGAGAATGTTGATTGATGACTGGTTGGAGAATGGATAGAATCTTATCCTGAAAGTAGAAGATATTGTTCTTTATGTTTTTTTCTGTAGTTTTTTATAAACTATTTCTTTAAGTTTGTATCGAACAAAGAGTGTGAGCGTCTCATTATTATGGTACATGATGTGCTGACACCGCAATGCGTGTTTCCCGTATTCGATAGTTGTGACACAAATGCGTAAAGTAACAAATAAAACTCAATAATATGAAGAGAAATAACTGTATCTGTTTTTTGATGTCATCGGTGATGTTGTTCAGTAGCTGTACGTCGTACAGGCAATTCTCGGCTGCCACCACAGGAGCGTCAATAGGTAGTAATGTCGGCCGTACCATCGGTTTTCTTACTAGTGGTAGGGGCTATTCTGGTAAAAGTCAGGCTCTCGGAAGTTTGATAGGTATGGGGGTCGGAGCTGCTGTCGGGGTTGGTATAGCTAATAGTATTGAAAATAGAAACAAGACTCAGTACTCGTCCGAGACACAGAGTGACAATACCTACGTGGAAAGACAAAGCTACAACTCTTATAATAATGGGTATGCGGGTGATTATCAGATTAATGGGGGTATAAGTGGTAGTGCCAGTTCAATAAATTCAAACTCCAATTTTGTCATTCATAATGTCACATATATGGATGCTGACGGAGACGGTTATATAGGAAAGGGAGAGACTTGTCAGATTGACGCGTACATCAAGAACGTGTCTGCCTACCCTATTTCTGATGTCACAATAACATTGGTGAGTGACCAGGAGAAGCGTGTGGTGTTGTCCAATCCTCTCATGACTACACTGGAGCCAGGACAGAATGTTCATTATTCAGGACGTGTATATTGTCTTAAGGCAAAGAGCAACCAAGGTGTTAATGTCGTGGTTAATGTCTCAGACGGGAATACCTCGTTAAACGGTAATACGATATATATTCCGATGAAATAGTATTTTTCTTAAGCGTGATATGAGAACACATGGGACTTTTCCATGTGTTTTTTTGTTCTTGTGTCAGTGTTATATATGTTTGTTTTTTTACCTCGTTCTGCCGGTGATGTTTGTTCCGAAATATAGTGGTTGTAGTCATGTCTCCAGCTTATAACATTGGAAAGAAAAGGTGGGGACAACCGTTAGAATGATATTTGAGCGCAGTCAGGAGTGTGTCTGACAAAAGAAATGGACTGACGGTAGTCTGAAGTCCATAACGTGTCTGTACCGCATGGAACGAGGCCGTCAGACAAAAAGAAAGCTCCCGCACTTCAGTGCGGGAGCTTGTAACAAGCCGGGAGGAGATGTGATGAAACTCCGAGTAAAATAAGATTTGAGCACCCGCACCCCTTTGTAATCCACCGACTCAAGGTTACCTTTCCAACTTATGTCTCAACTCTGAGGATGAGAGTCGGAAGGCGTGGCCCGCCATTAGGATGCGAAGATTTCTCGGTTTTCAGTATAAATTTGATGAGTATCCCAATCGATCCTGAGCCCCGGCTGTATGTCAAAGTCTTTAATAACGTCTCTTGTTATTCGTATGACAAAGGTAATCTTTAAGAATGATACCGCAAAGCTTTTTTGTGATTATTTTCTTACTTTTTTAGTGTGTTCGCATACACAGGCAACGCTTAGTGGCGTTATATGAAAAAAATAGATATGTGCGGGCTGTTTATTGGTGAAATAGAATTATATTTGCAGACCCAATACTGGTTAAAAGCATAGTTTAACATGGAAAAGCAAAAGATACTTAAAGTGAATTTTTCTCATTTTCCTCAAGACGAGCGTGTGGCTCAGATTCCGGGAAAAATGTTCTTGATTGATAATTTTGATGAGAAAAAAGGAGTCTGTGACGAAGAAAGGATGACTTTTCCTGTTCAGATAAGTATGGGTATTACGTTTATCTGCACGTCTGGAACGTCGGAGATTAGCATCAATCTTCAGAAACATAAGGTAAGTGCGGGAATGGTGGCTTGTATCGCTCCGAACAGCTTTTTCATGTTCTGTGACAATGAGTCTGATGACTTTGAGTGCGCTTGCATAGCACTTGACCCTAAGATTTTGCCGGTGAACTTCGATGTCAAGTCTGGTATTGAGACGGCTATGATTATCAAGGAACATCCGATATTGAAACCTTCTTTGAAGGTGTTCTCGGAAATGCTCTCCGCTTACAAGAGTATCAAGGAGACTTTGTTCCGTACTAATTTCCCGTTCAGGGAGGAGGTGGCGAAGGCTTACGTCGAGATTATCCGTTGGAATATCATGGCAAGCATAATGGAGATAAAAGAGATAACTCCGGAACCAAAGACGTCCAGCCGTAAGGAGGAGTTGTTCATGCGTTTCCTCGCGGCTGTCCAGCAGTATTACACAAAAGAGCGTAATGTTACGTTCTATGCGGATAAGTTGTGTATCTCCCCGAAGTATTTGTCATCCGTCGTACATGAGGTGAGCGGAAAGTATGCAACTCAGTGGATCACTGACTATGTCATTCTCGAGTGTAAGGCAATGCTGAAGACTGAGGGAGACAGTGTCAAGAATGTGTGCAACAGGTTGAACTTCCCAAACCAAAGTTTTTTCGCAAAGTATTTTAAGCAACACACAGGTATGACTCCAAGAGAGTATAAGTCATTGTGAGTCAATGTGACGTGATAATCTTTTACTTAATTAATATATTCTGTTCTGGGAAAATAAAAGTCTATAATCTAATATGACGACTATACAAATTAATCCGTCGGACAATGTGGCGGTGGCAATCGAACCGTTGTCTAAGGGCACGAGAGTCAACATTAATGGTGATGAGATAGTATTGAATAACGATGTCCCTGCCGGACACAAGTTCTTACTGTGCGACCTGAATGAGGGGGAGAACGTGATTAAATACGGATATCCTATCGGACACATGAGAGAAAGTCACAAGAAAGGTGATTTTATTTGTGACGCTAACATCAAGACGAATCTTGAAGGACTGCTCGACTACACGTATGCGCCTGTCGATAAGGACGCTTTGACGAATCCTGCTTATAACGAGTGGTTCGCCACGAATGACTTGCCTTCGACGTTCAAGGGGTACAGAAGACGTAACGGCGATGTTGGAATACGTAATGAGATATGGGTCGTGCCTACTGTAGGATGTGTGAATGGCATCGTCAATCAGATAGCGGCTCAGCTCAGAAAGGAGATAGAAAATGCGGCACCTGCTCAGTGTGGCTGTAAGGATGAGGTACGTGTGGTGGCTTTTCCGCATAACTACGGCTGCTCACAGTTGAGTGAGGATCACGAGAACACAAGACTTGTGCTTCGTGACCTCGTCTTGCATCCTAACGCTGGGGCCGTGCTCGTAGTGGGCCTCGGATGCGAGAATAACCAGCCGAACAAGTTCGAGGAACTGCTCGGTGACTATGATAAGCAGAGAATACGTTTCATGGTGAGCCAGAAGGTAAACGGCGACGAGGTGGAATATGGTATGTCTATTCTGCGTGAATTGTATGACATCGTTAAGAATGACTGTCGTGAGGACATACCACTTAGTGAGTTGCGTGTGGGACTCAAGTGCGGTGGCTCTGACGGTTTCTCAGGCATAACGGCCAATCCTTTGCTTGGCGTCTTCTCTGATTTTATCGTAAGCAAAGGCGGTACGACGGTTCTGACTGAGGTGCCAGAAATGTTCGGTGCGGAGACAATATTGATGAATCGCTGCGCTGACTCCTCATTGTTCGACAAGACGGTCTCTCTTATCAATGACTTCAAACAGTATTTCCTCTCACATGGTGAGCCTGTCGGTGAGAATCCTTCTCCGGGCAATAAGGCGGGAGGAATATCCACGTTGGAGGAGAAGGCTCTGGGATGCACGCAGAAGTGCGGAAAAAGTGCCGTCATGGGGGTCATGAAATATGGAGACCGTCTCAGCGAGCGCGGACTGAATCTGCTCTCGGCTCCTGGCAATGATTTGGTGGCAAGCACGGCGTTGGCTTCTTGCGGATGTCATATTGTACTTTTCACAACGGGACGCGGAACTCCGTTCGGTACTTTTGTTCCGACAATGAAGATATCCACAAACACTAAGCTGTCGGAGAATAAGCCTACGTGGATAGACTTTAATGCGGGCACAATCGTTGAGGGTGAGGCAATGAGGGATGTCTTCCTGCGTTTCGCCAAAAAGGTTATTAGTGTTGCTAATGGTGAACAGACTTGGAATGAGAAGAAAGATTATCAGGAAATAGCTATATTCAAAAATGGAGTGACATTGTAATGTCACTCCTTTTATAAATCTTGTGGCTCCCCAATTCTTTATTGTTTGTTTAATCTGTTTTGATGTTCTGTTATATAAATGTGTTTTTCAAATGAGAAGTTTATCACCGTTGTTTGTTTTTCTTTTGCTGTATCTTGCCACTAGTGTCATTGCGCGTGACTTTTACAAGGTCCCTATCACAGTGGCGTTTCTTGTGTCGTCAATCTATGCCTTCTGTACTTTGAAAGGGTCCGTGAATAAGCGTGTCGGCGTCTTTGCCAAAGGAGCGGGAAACAGTGCGATGGTGTTGATGCTTCTGATTTTTATCCTCGCCGGTGCTTTCGCTGAGTGCGCCAAGTCTGTCGGGGCTGTCGACGCGACAGTCAATGCTGTCTTGAGGTTTCTACCTGGCTCCTTGATATTGCCGGGAATCTTTTTGGCGTCCTGTTTTATTTCACTAAGTATAGGAACGTCATGTGGTACGATAGCCGCACTGACTCCTGTGGCTGTGGGAATAGCGGCTCACGAGGGAATCAGTATGCCTCTTATGGTTGGACTGGTAGTCGGTGGAACATATTTCGGAGACAACCTGTCGTTTATCAGTGACACTACGATTATTGCCACTCAGACACAAGGCTGCAAGATGAGTGATAAGTTCAAGGTGAATGTCAAGATTGTGGCGCCTGTTGCGGTTTTGATGCTTTTCGTGTATTACTTGCTCGGTAAAGACGGGCATACAGGACATGTGACTGAGGACGTGGATTATCTTAAGGTGCTGCCGTATGTCGTTGTGGTTGTTTCCGCTGTATGTGGATTAAATGTGCTGATAGTACTGATAATCGGTATGGTTCTCACCGGATTGATTGGTATGTATGAAGGCGTGTTTGATATGTTTGGATGGTTTGCGTCAATCAACAACGGTATATTGGGAATGAGTGAGCTTATTGTGGTAACGATACTTGCCGGCGGAATGCTTTCTGTGATACGTCATAATGGCGGTGTTAATTATATTATCTCTAAGTTGACACGACGAATTAATGGCAAGAGAGGGGCTGAGGCGACTATAGCCTCCCTGGTCTGCCTGATTAATCTGTGTACGGCGAATAATACTGTGGCAATCATAACTGCTGGTCCTATCGCAAAGGATATCGCTGATAAATATGGCGTGGACAAGCGTCGAAGCGCATCTATTCTTGACACCGCGTCATGTTTCATGCAAGGGGTGCTGCCTTACGGAGCACAGACGCTGATTGCGGCAAGCCTGTCTGGACTCAATCCTCTTGACCTGATTCCGTATTTGTATTATCCTGTGGCAATCGGAATCGCTCTTGTCTTCTCTATAATATATAGATATCCTCGAAATGTAAGTGCTTGAAGACTACTGTGTTTTTGTTGAGATGTTCTATCTTTAGTTAAAGATTATCTTGCTTCGGCATGCCACTTCGTTGTTCTCGGATTTACATATCTCTACTGTATATTCTCTGTCACTGATCTTCTCCTTGAACAATGATAATTCATCACCGAAAACACACTCTGAGATATATGCTATCTCAAAACGTTTTATTTTGTGTTTTTTGTGAAAATCCTCACTGAACAGGTCCAGGACATGCTCTATGTATCTGCAGCTGTTCATGTGTCCGTTCATGTCTATGTCGCTGTATCTGACTTTTACGATGTCTGTAGGCTCGTCAGCGTTAACGCAGATTTTTGTGTATCCTGTGATTGGACATTCGATGTCAGGTGCCGACCACTCTTTTATGTCGTCTCCGCATATTGTATTCAGATCAACGGGTTTTCTGTTATTTCTGTTTATCATTGCCCATATTGTCCTGCTGTAACCAACAGGAGTGCCTGCAGCGTTCCTAAAACAGAAATTTCTTGCTGTGAAGAGTCTCATGACGGATTCCACCCAAGTCTCTATGGTTATTTGTTCGTTCTCTTTTGGCAGATTGTCTGTAAACTCTATTACGACGCGTGACAAAACCCATGTATTGTCGTTTTTGTTGAGCTCATCCATTCCCCACCCGTGTCTCGTAGCGTGTGTCTCTGCACATTTCAGTAGTTGGTTTGACAAATAGCTTATTTTCATGTAGCCTGACGCGTCTATGTCAAATGTGTCAACAGATATTTGTCTGCTGCCTTGTCTTTTATCCATTATTGTTGTGTTTATTAAAAGTGTCGGGACGAATTGTGCTTAATCTTTTTCTGTTATGTTCATTTGCTGTTTCGTCCCTAATCGTTATATTTGTGAACAGTTGAATCAATATTTGGGCACGAAGTTAAGCAAAACTTTTTAATTTGGGATTTTGAATGTGTGGAATAGTGTTTTTTTTTGTTTGCTTACCTGATGTGTGTAGTTGTAATGTTGATGTGAGTGAATAATGTAACGCTTTCTTAGGTTTAACTTTTGATAACAGTAACAAATGGAAGTCATAATGTTTTTGTTGTTGTTGAATTGTAAATTTTCCGGCTAAATTTTCTTAAAATTCTTAAGTAATTGCTCCATTTGTAAAAAATATGTTTATAAACATAAATTCTAATGTTAATAAAATAAAATAAACGCATATTTTTGCGTCAGTTATCCTGGAAACAATCTTTTTACCTTAAAAACTAATACCTATTGAAAGAAATGAAGGTGTTTCTCTGTGAAGAGAGACACTTTTTTTGTATGTGAATGAAAGTATTCAATTTCAGTAATGTTTATTGTCTAAATATTCTCTTTTGAAGTTGCCGTAAAATAATTTTATTTATATATTTGCAGATAATACCTAAATTTAATGCTTTAATAAATGGATAAGACAGAAGAAATTCTTAGTGAGGACATTATTAAGGAGGATTTGCGATACTTACAACTTCTTTCGTTAACCTATCCGAGCATTGCGGAGGCAAGCACGGAGATAATCAATCTTGAGGCAATACTGAATCTTCCAAAACCGACAGAACACTTTATAAGTGACCCGCACGGTGAGAGTGAGGCTTTTAATCACATTCTGCGTAATGCGTCTGGTTATATCAAACGTAAGGTGGAAGGAATCTTTGGTAACACTATCAGAGCTGAGGATAAGAAAAACCTTTGTACGTTAATCTATTACCCTGAGCAAAAACTGCAGCTGATAAAGCTGAAAGAGACAAACATGAAGGACTTCTACACAATAACCTTGAATCAGTTGATTAAGGTTTGCAGGGAGGTCAGTTCTAAATATACTCGTTCTAAGGTTCGTAAGGATTTGCCAAAGGATTTTGGATATATCATAGAGGAGTTGTTACACGAGTCTCCTTTAGTGTCAGATAAAAAGTATCAGTATTACAATGTTATCGTTGAGAGCATAATCGAGACTCAACGAGCAGACCAGTTTATAATTGCTATATGTAGACTGATACAAAGGCTGGCGATAGACCGGCTTCATATTCTTGGTGATATCTTTGACAGAGGACCTGGTGCGCATCTTATCATGGAGACATTGTGTAATTACCAGAATTTTGATATTGTCTGGGGAAATCATGACGTGGAGTGGTTCGGAGCTGCGGCAGGAAACAGAGCTTGCATGTGTAATGTGCTGAGACTGTCTTTGAGGTATGGTAATATGGCAACGTTGGAGGATGGATATGGAATAAACTTGCTTCCTTTGGCGACGTTTGCTATGGAGAAATATAAAGATGACCCATGTGCGCAATTCCAGAATCTCAGTGTCTATGAGAAAACTGATGATGAGAAGACTAGTCGACTGAACGCCATGATGCATAAGGCGATAACTATAATTCAATTCAAGGAAGAGACAAGACTGATTGACGCTCATCCTGAGTATGGAATGCAAAACAGAAAGTTGCTTGATTGTATTAATCTTGAGAAAGGTGTATGTGTCATTAACGGCAAAGAGTACGAGATGACGGATACGTACTTCCCTACTCTAATCCCGGGACATCAAAGTGAGCTGACAGAAGAGGAGGAGATGTTGATGAGAAAACTTGAGCATTCATTCTTGACAAGTGAGAAACTTCAGAAGCATGTGGAGTGTCTGTTGGCTCATGGATGCATGTATTCTATTTCTAATAGCAATCTGATGTTTCATGGTTCAGTACCTCTTAACAAGGATGGTTCTCTGAAAGAAGTGGAGATACAGGGAAAAAAGTATTCTGGCATTAGACTGATGAAAAAGACGGGCCAATTGATACGACGAGCTTTCAGTACTGATGTGACTGCTGATAATAAACAGTTCGCACGTGATTATATCTGGTATCTTTGGTGTGGAAAAGACTCTCCTTTGTTTGACAAGAACAAGATGTCTACTTTCGAAAGGTATTTCTTGAAAGATAAGTCTACTCATTCTGAGGAAAAGGGATACTATTATAAGTATAATGATGATGAGAAGGTGGTTGATATGATTCTCGATAGCTTTGGTGTGACCGGTAAACACAGACATATAATTAATGGACATGTTCCTGTGAAATTAGTTAATGGGGAGTCACCTGTAAAGGCTAACGGAAAATTGCTTGTTATCGACGGAGGCTTCTCTAAGGCTTACCAACCTAAAACAGGAATAGCCGGTTATACGCTGACATTCCACTCAAGAGGTCTGGAGTTGGTGCAGCATCAACCTTTCCAATCTGCTGAGCATGCAATAATGACAGGTGAGGATATTAAGAGCAGTACGGAAATCGTGGAGCTGAATTCACAACGAATGCAGGTTAAGGATACAGATAAGGGACAGGTGCTCAAGGCTAAGGTCAATGACTTGAAGGAACTGCTGTTCGCATATAGAAATGGATTGATTAAGGAAATCACTAAATAAAGGATAAGTTTATTAACATTTAAAATTATATTTGTATGAAAAGATTTTACACATTGGTGGCCGCGGCTTTATTGTGTATGACAGCTGTGGCGCAGGATAACATCACGTTAAGCACATATAGTGGTACGGATGTGTCAAGATATGTTGATAAAACTGTGAACGTGACAGTGTTCAGGTATGTATTCAATGGATGGAATACATTGTCTCTTCCTTTTGATATGTCTGAGGAACAGCTTAATGAGTTTTTCGGTTCTGATTGTATTCTCGAGAAACTTGCGGGTGTGGAGAATGACGGAAATGGAATAAAGCTGAATTTCCAGAATTGTAAAGAGGAAGGTCTGAAGGCTAATGTGCCATATATATTAAAGTTTAATGGTGAGTCTACAACAAAGAAAATAAAGGTTAGTGATGTCGTCATTGATGGCGGTGAACCATCTGTCACTTATACAGTGGCAAATACTGGTGAGTCTGTTACATTCGCTGCTGCAAATGAGAAAACAGACTCTAAAGGTTTGTATGGTATTCTTGCTAAGGATAATCAGGACGCCTCATTTGTTAATGTCGATGACATAACGACAGGTTTCTACGCTACCAGATGCTATGTTAAGGTGTCAAGCGGTAACTCAACATACTTGACAAGTAATCATATTAATTCTGGTGACGCTTCAAGCATCAATGATGTTGTGAGAGCTAACGAACGTGTGAACGTATATAACGTCTCTGGTGCGCTTGTGTCTTCTTCTGCATCTTTGGAGGATGTGGCTAATCTCACCAAGGGAATATATGTTATCAAGGGAAAAACTGTTCTCGTGAAGTAATGTATTTTACAATATAAATAAGTATGACGACAGACTGACAAATGTTTAATACAATATGCCGTATTTGTCATTGTTTATCTGTCATATGTATGAAATCAGGTAAAAAATAACTCATGTGCTTATTTTTTTACCTGATTTCTTTGTTTATTTATGACAATATGTGTATCTTCGCCGCCGTTATGAGAATTAGTATGTTTACATATTGGCGTTGGCGTTACTTAGGATTGGAAAAATCGTAAGTCACGTGCTTGTGTCCCTATGCGCCAAGTGAAAATGCATAGATATATAAGAGCTTATCGTACTTGCGATAAGCTCTTTTTTATTCAAAACTAATCAAATTATATACACAAACTCAAATAATATTTAGAAATGGAATCTTACAAAATTGACGAGAATGGTTTTTACGGAGAGTTCGGCGGCGCTTATATTCCCGAGATACTCTATAAGACTGTAGAAAACTTGAGGGAGTCATATGTCCAAATTCTGGAAAGTGACGAGTTCCGTAAAGAGTATCACGACTTGTTGAAGGATTACGTTGGTCGTCCTTCCCCACTTTACTATGCTAAGCGTATGAGTGAGAAGTATGGCTGTCGCTTGTATTTAAAACGTGAGGACTTGAACCATACCGGAGCACATAAAATTAATAATGCAATTGGTCAAATATTGCTCGCCAAGAAAATGGGTAAGACACGTGTGATTGCAGAGACCGGTGCTGGACAGCATGGCGTGGCGACAGCTACGGCTTGCGCTCTTATGAATATGCCATGTACAGTGTATCAAGGGGCCTTGGATGTGGAAAGGCAACACGTGAATGTGGAGAGAATGAAAATGTTAGGTGCCACAGTTATTCCTGTAGAGACGGGAAACAAGACATTAAAGGATGCTACCAATGAGGCAATACGTGATTGGTGTTGTAATCCTGCTGACACCTTTTATATTATAGGGTCTACAGTTGGACCTCACCCTTATCCAGATATCGTGGCGCGTTTACAGAGTGTGATATCTGAAGAGATAAAATGGCAGCTTGAGGAGAAAATAGGAAGGAATTATCCTGATTATCTGATGGCTTGTGTGGGAGGTGGTTCGAATGCTGCTGGAACAATATATCATTACATTGATGATGAGAGAGTGAAGATAATACTTGGTGAGGCTGGAGGATTGGGCGTTGATACGGGACAGACTGCGGCATCATTACAGGTTGGTACTGTCGGAATATTGCATGGTTCCCGTATCAAACTGATGCAGACTGACGACGGCCAGATTGTTGAGCCTTATTCAATATCTGCAGGTCTAGACTACCCCGGAACTGGACCTATTCATTGCAATTTGCATGATAAGGGAAGAGCTCAAGTATTGGCTGCTAATGATGATGAGGCTTTGAAGGCTGCTTATGAGTTGACACGCCTAGAAGGAATTATTCCTGCCTTGGAGAGCGCTCACGCTTTGGCTATTCTTCCTAAAGTTTGTGAACAGTTCAAACATGACGATGTCGTTGTGCTCACTGTCAGTGGACGAGGTGACAAGGACTTGGATACATATCTGAAATATATTGATGTAATGGGTAATTAATAAATAGAATGTTATATGTACAGATATCATATTGAATCAAAGAAAATACTCGGTGACCTTAACACACCGGTCAGCACATATCTGCGTGTGAGAGACGCATATCCACAAAGTGTTCTTATGGAGTCTTCAGACTATCATGGTGGTGAGAATGCTAAGTCTTTCATCGGTATTCAACCTATAGCCAGCGTGTCTGTTGAGCATGGTGTCGGAAAAATGAAATTTCCTGGTGATAATCTTGTCGAAAAGAAGCTGACGGTAGAATATGATACAGCGGACCTTATCAATGAGTTTCTTTCGAAGTTTGATGTCTCCGGTGTGAACACAGAATATTGTGGATTGTTTGGATATACGTCTTTTAATGCTGTTCGTTACTTCGATAATATTGAAGTGAAAGATGAGACATTGGAGAAGAATGACGCTCCAGACCTGTTGTATGTACTTTACAAAGATGTTGTTGTGTTTGATCATTTCAAAAATGAGATGATATTGAATCAACTCTTGTCCGACGGGGAAAATGGTGATTTGGACAGGCTTGAACATGATTGTACTCAAAAGAAATATTCTACTTATGACTTCCATCCAGTAGGCGAATGTCAATCAACACTTACAGATGAGCAACATAGAAAAAATATCCGTAAGGGTATAAAACATTGTCTTAGAGGAGATGTTTTTCAGATAGTCTTATCACGTCGTTTTGTACAAACGTATGAGGGAGATGATTTCAAGTTGTATAGAGCATTGAGAAGTGTTAATCCAAGTCCTTATCTTTTCTATTTTGATTTTGGTGGTTTCAGAATTTTCGGATCAAGTCCTGAGACTCATTGTAAAATAGAAAAAGGAAAAGCTTACATAGATCCTATAGCTGGTACCACAAAACGTACTGGTGATATGGAGCAAGACAAGAGGAACGCTAGTTATCTGCAGAATGACCCAAAAGAAAATGCGGAACATGTTATGCTTGTTGACCTTGCCAGAAATGATTTAAGCAGGAATTGTCATGATGTTAAAGTTGATTTTTATAAAGACATGCAGTATTATAGCCATGTTATACATCTTGTGTCTAGAGTTAGTGGAGTCCTGAATGACGGTGCTAATCCAATACGTACATTTATTGACACTTTCCCTGCAGGAACGTTAAGTGGTGCTCCAAAAGTTAGAGCTATGCAGTTAATTAGTGAGTATGAGCCGCATAATCGTGGAGCATATGGAGGATGTATCGGTTTTATCGGTTTCAACGGAAGTTTGAATCAGGCTATAACGATACGTTCATTTGTCAGTAGAAACAATGAGTTATGGTTTCAGGCTGGTGGAGGAATTGTTGCCAAAAGTGATGTTGAGTATGAGTTACAGGAAGTTAACAATAAACTTGGAGCATTGCGTAAGGCAATAAGTATAGCGGAACATTTATAAGACTTGTTACTTTTTCAAAGATTTGTTATGAAGGTTGTTATAATAGATAATTACGACTCGTTCACATATAACTTGAGTCACATGTTAAAGGAATTTGGCGCAGATGTGTCTGTTTTACGTAATGACAAGTTTAATGTGGCTCAGTTAGAAATATTCGATAAAATCGTTCTTTCTCCAGGACCAGGTATTCCTGCTGAAGCTGGAAATTTACTCGATGTGATAAGACATTATGCGGGTAAGAAGCCAATCTTGGGAGTTTGCCTCGGTCATCAAGCTATAGGTGAGGTTTTTGGTGCTCACTTGGTTAATTTGAGTGATGTGTATCATGGCGTAGCCACACCATGCATGTTAATAAATAGAGATGTTATCTTCAATGATATGCCAGATAATTTTGAGGTCGGAAGATATCATTCTTGGGTTGTTGATAGAGACACTCTTCCCGAATGTTTGGAAATTACAGGTGTTTCAGATGAAGGATATATCATGTCAATGCGTCACAAACAATATGATATAACAGGAATTCAGTATCATCCAGAATCTGTACTTACACCATATGGAAAGAAACTCATTTCCAATTGGCTTAACAAGTGATGAGTATTATTATTGTTGAATTAAAGAATTTTGTACGATGAAAGAATATCTTTTAAAACTTATTGATGGTATGACTCTCACCCGTGAGGATACACATACAATAATGATGAATATTGTTGATGAAAAGTATAATGAGCACCAGATTTCTGCGTTGCTGATGGCGATTCAGACACGAGGAGTGACAGTAGATGAAATCCTTGGTTTCCGTGATGGCTTGCTCGAGACTGGTAAATATATAAATCTAAATGACGTTAATAGCCTTGATATTGTTGGCACAGGAGGTGACGGTAAGAATACATTTAATATATCCACTTGTTCTGCATTTGTGATAGCTGGTGCGGGGTATAAAGTCAGCAAACATGGTAATGGAGGTAGTACATCTGTAAGTGGTGCCAGCAACGTACTTATGGGACATGGAGTTAAATTTACTGATGATGAGAGTAAACTGAGAAAATGTCTCGATGAAGTCGGAATTTGTTATTTCCATGCTCCTTTATTCGCTTATGGAATGAAGTATGTGGGACCTGCGAGAAAAGCATTAGGTGTGCCAACCTGTTTTAATCTGCTTGGACCATTGGTTAACCCTGGTCACACGAGAAATTCACTTCATGGAACCGCTAATCAGGGACAGTTGAGATTGTACACGAATATACATCAAAGACTTGGTGATAATTATGGCGTAGTCACAAGTTATGATGGATATGATGAGATATCTCTTACTACCGCTTTCAAACTTTGCACGAATAATTTTGAAAAGGTGTACACTCCAAAAGACTTAGGTTTGAATTACGTTAATCCATCTGACATATATGGTGGAGCTACTGCGGCTGATGCTATGAAGATATTTGATTCTGTTCTTGATGGCTCTGCCACTAAAGCTCAAAAGGAAGTGGTGATTGCTAACGCTGCATGCGGTATTGGCGTCATGGAAAAGAATCTTAGCATGGATGAAACCGTTGCAATGGCAAGAGAATCTTTGGATAGTGGACGTGCGTATAATGTGTTTAAGAAATTTGTTGAATACAACTCTTAATACTTTTTATTATGAGAGATATACTGGATGAAATCGTTGCTAATAAACGTTTAGAACTGGTCGAGCAAAAGAAAGTCGTTCCTCCTTCGATGTTATTTGCCAATGTCGAGAGTATGATTTCTGATGGAACGGCACATACCATACGTTCAATGAGTCATTCGTTAGTGTTGTCAAATACAGGAATTATCGCAGAATTCAAAAGAAAATCACCTTCTAAGGGGTGGATAAAACAAGAAGGTTGTGCTGACATTATCTCTGCATCTTATGATTTAAATGGTGCATCTGCGGTCTCAATACTTACCGATGAGAAATTTTTTGGTGGAGATCTTTCGTTCATTGTAAAAGCGAGGAATAATGTGAACTGTCCGATTTTGCGTAAAGACTTTATAGTGGATGAATATCAGTTATATCAGGCAAGGCTTGTCGGTGCGGACGCTGTTCTTCTCATAGCTGCAGATTTAAGTAAGGACGAGTGTAAGTTGCTAGCTAGGAAATCGCATCAGTTGGGACTTGAGACACTTTTAGAGGTTCATGGTGAGTGTGAGTTGGATTATATCTGTGATGACATTGATATGGTTGGAGTCAACAATAGAAATTTAGGTACTTTTCACACAGATGTAAGTAACTCATATAAATTAGCATCCATTCTTCCAGATGATTTCGTCTTGGTTAGTGAAAGTGGAATCGGTGACCCATTGACAATATTAGAGTTGAGAAAGCTTGGATTCAAGGGATTTCTTATTGGTGAGACTTTTATGAGAACTGATGATCCAGGAGCTGCACTTTATTCATTTGTTAAACAGATACAAAACACAAAATAATGATAGTGAAAGTATGTGGAATGCGAGAAGCAGATAACATTAGAGATGTTGATGAGAATGATGGTGTCAGCTGGATAGGTTTCATCTTTTTCAATGGTAGTTCCAGATATGTTGATTCTAAGCCGGATTTTTTGCCGGTGAAGTCAAAACGTGTTGGAGTCTTTGTCAATGAAACATATTTTAATATAGTTAAAAAAGTCAAAGAATATTGCCTTGATTTTGTTCAGCTTCATGGTGATGAGACTCCTGTTTATTGTTCGGAACTGCGTGAGTCATTACCAAGTGATACTGGTTTGATAAAAACAATACATATCGAAAATGAGGATGATATCAAAGTAACTGTAGGTTATGAATCCATCGTTGATTATTTCTTGTTTGAGACGAAATCATCATTATACGGAGGAAGTGGAATGAAATTCAACTGGTCCGTTCTAAATAAATATATTGGAAATACACCATTCTTGCTGACTGGTGGTGTTGGACCTGAAGATTCTGAATCCGTGAGAGGCTTTAGACATCCATTGTTTTATGGTGTTGATATAAATTCAAGATTCGAGATAAAGCCTGCTCTGAAGAACGTAGAACGTATTAAAGAATTTGTAAATAAAGTAATGATATGAATAGAATAAATAAATTGTTCCAGACAAAAAAGGAAAATATCTTGTCATTGTATTTTTGTGCAGGTCATCCCACGTTGGATTCAACCGTAGAAATAATAAAAAACATAGAGCGTAAGGGTGTAGATATGATTGAGGTTGGAATTCCCTTTAGTGATCCAATGGCAGACGGTCCGGTAATACAGGATGCCGCGACAAAATCTTTGAGAAATGGAATGTCATTAAAGTTACTGTTTTCTCAACTTGAAGGAATTCGTAATGAGGTTAATATCCCACTTTTGTTGATGGGATACCTTAATCCTATAATGCAATTTGGATTTGAGAAATTCTGTGATAAATGCGTTGAGACTGGTATAGATGGAGTGATTATTCCCGACTTACCGTTTAAGGATTATTTAGAGGAATATAAGGAGATAGCAGACAGACATGATATACGTATAATAATGCTAATCACTCCGGAGACCAGTGAGGAGCGAATAAGACTTATCGACAAATATACCGATGGTTTCATCTATATGGTTTCGTCTGCAGCCACGACAGGACCACAAAAAGAATTCGATGACGCCAAGCAGCGATATTTCAAGCGTGTGAACGATATGAATCTACGTAATCCTCGTATGATAGGATTTGGAATTAGCAATAAACAGACTTTAGAGTCGACTTTGAGGAATGCTTCTGGTGCTATCATAGGCAGCAAATTCGTAAAATTACTCGAAGAGGCCGGTGACTCATCTAAGGCTGTGGATATGTTGTATGATTGTTTGAGAAAATGATGTATCTTTGCGTTGTCAAAAGTTATAGCGTTTTACGCTACCTCTGACAAGTGAATACAATTCAAACAAAAATATGAGACGTGTAATATCAATTATCACTATTTTTGCCTTTTGTCTTTCTGTTTACTCACAGAGCTCTGCGAGTAAACAGAATACAAAGGCGGGAGCGGTGTCAACCGCAAAAAAAACGGTTGTAAAAACGAGTGCGAAACAAGTTGCCAGTTCTCAGAAGACAATAAAAACAAATGTGAAGAAAGCCACTAAGGCAGCAGAGAAAAAGGCAGACACGAATGTTGAGACTGCTGTGTCTAATGTCGTATCTGCTGCTGGAGTGTATAATTGCGGATATCTGTGTAATCCACCCCTACCATACCTGCCGGCGAAACTTGACATATTGTTCATTGGTAATTCGTTTGCCATTGATACCAGCACAGCTTTACCTGAGATATTGAATTGTCTCGGCATGAGTAACGTCAATGTTTACGTGTTATACAAAGGTGGCTGCTCTATGAAAGAACATTACAACTACTACAAGAGCGGCGAGAAGGTGTATGAGTTATATCAATATAACATACGAGGCGAGACAAAACTCGAGACCGCTACAAGCATAAACAACGTTATGAGCAGATTCCCATACGACGTTGTGATTTTCCAGCAGTATTCTCTTGAGTCTGGAGACTACACCACGTACGAACCTTATTTGTCAAAAATCATACAGGCGTACAACATCAACAAGATAAGTCCGAGGACGACATTTGCCTTTAACATGACATGGGCATACAGTTCTAAACACAAGAACATAACGAAGTACAAGACTCCTTTAAACATGTACAAAAAGATATGCGAGTCAGTCAAGAGAATGAAGGCCGCTTCAGGAATAGACGTTATTATACCTGGAGGCACAGCAGTTCAAAATGCTCGCTCTATAGGCTCATTAATAACTGACAATGAGTTTACGCGTGATAATCAGCATATTGATTATTACATGGGACGTTACCTGTTGGCATGTACATTCTTCGAGTCAATCATTGCTCCGTGTACTGGCCGTAACCTGCGTGATGATTATACCATCTATGGTAAGAACGGAACATCAAACCAGGTGAATAACTCAAATCGACGTACGCTTCAGAATTGTGCGAGATTAGCAGTCGCAAACAACTTCGAAGTCTCTGAATTTATTGATGAATAGGCAAAAACAAATGTAAACGGCGCATTTTTTGTCAGCAAAGGTGCTTATATGGCAAAAAAGATGTACATTTGCATAAATTTTGTGCCTAAATGAATTTTCAGTTTAGATATATTTTCGCAATACTTCTGCTCGTGTTCCAGTTCAATGGGATATGGGCGGATAGTTTGCGTGTATCCGTTCTCACTTGTTCACCCGGTACAGATGTGTATGCACATTTCGGACATACGGCGATAAGGGTGATGGAGTATGAGGCAGGTCATGACGTCGTGTTCAATTACGGATGTTTTGACTATACGGAGAACATGTTCATATACAAGTTCATCAAAGGTGAGACGGATTATGTCCTGGAGATAGAAGATGCATCTTTCTTCTTCATGAGATATGAGAATATGGGAGTTCAGATTGATGAACAGGTCCTTAATGTTTCTGATACGGAGAAGCAGACTCTTGTACATCTGCTTGTGCAAAACCTCAAGCCGGAGAATAAGCAGTATCGTTATAACTATCTGTACGATAATTGTACGACTCGCGCCAGGGATATGATAGAGAGAGCCATGACGGAGGAGATAGAATACAACAAGTTGCCAGTAAAGTTGACAGCCAGAGATGAGTTGGCTCAGACGCTTGACAAGGCAGACTGGTTGCGATTCGGTATAAACTTGTTATTGGGACATGAGATAGACGACAACAATTTCGGACAGAGAAACCAGATGTTCATTCCGTCCCATTATATGGAAGAGTTGGACTCTGCGTACAGGGTGATGGATGATGGGACGAGAAAACCGTTGGTGTCTTCTCATGCTGTGATTCTCAATTCTCGTGCGGAAATGGCAGAGGAAAAGACTACCTTCACGCCGACGTTATGCCTCTCATTATTTTTGATTCTCTCCTTGATTTTGGATATGTATGACATAGGAAACAGATGTGTGTCATACTGGTTTGACATTGTGTTGAGTCTACTTCAGGGATTGTCAGGATTGCTTATATCATTTCTCTTTTTCTTTTCAGTGCATCCGGCTGTAGACAGCAATTGGCTTATAGTAATTCTTAATCCTATTTATTTGTTGTATGCCGTATATCTGTTGTTGGCGTATAACAAGCGAAAGAGTCGTGTGCTGACGACCGCTAATATGATTATTCTGACGTTATTCTCAATAATGATGTTCTTTGTTCCCCAGACATTTGATACCCCTACATCATTGTTAGTCATTATATTATTGTTACGTTCAGTTTCTGTTCATGTAACGGAAATGCGTATAGATAGAAAAGTAAAAAACAAATAAAGAAAACACTTGCGAACCGATACACACAACATAAGTAACAGAAGGAAGAGGTTACTGACTACATTCGTGGCCTCAGTTGTCATGGCTAATGTCATGGGACAGTCTGACAATGAGGTCCCTCGTTTGGTGGTTGGCATCACCATAGATAATCTAAGGACGGATTTCCTGAATGCTTTTGCTCCGTTATATGGCAGTGAAGGCTTTAATAAGTTATTGAGTTCAGGGCAAGTGTATTCCAATGTTCAATATCCATTCGTTGGCATAGACCGCGCATCAGCCGTTGCGACCATTGCCACAGGAACCTCACCGTATAATCATGGTATCATTGCGGAGGAATGGATGGACAGGACTACATTGACGAAGAAGCATTGTGTTGATGACAGGTTGTTTACCGGTGTCGAGACGTCAGAATGTTCGTCGGCGAAGAATCTTCTTGTCAGCACAATAGGTGACGAGCTTAAGGTCGCTACCGGTGGACAAAGTCTGGTCTACTCTGTCGCTCCGATGCGTGACGTGGCTGTATTGTCAGCTGGCCATGCTGCCAATTGGGCAATTTGGATTGATTCTGAGACCGGGAAATGGGCAGGCACCTCATATTACGGTGAGACGCCGTCATGGATGAGGTATCTTCAGACCACAAGCGTCACGTCTGTGATAGAAGACTTGACGTGGGAGCCGCTCAACAACTATGTGGGCACGTACAATTATTACCTCACATCAGTTCAAAAAACTTTCAAACATAAATTCAACGAGGGTGATAAAAGGCAAAATATAGAAAGGTACAAGCAAAGTCCTCTTGTTAACGAAGAAGTGACGAAGGCTGCAAGTGTGTTACTTTCCAGCGGTAATGCGGGACTTGACCTTGTCACAGACTATATATCCTTATGTTATTACGCAGGTAATTTCAACGGATTACCTTTGTCTGAGACCACGACGGAGCTTCAAGACACATACGCGCGACTAGATAAAGAGATTGAGAAACTCTTAAAGACCATAGACAAATTTGTTGGTTTGGACAATGTGTTGATATATCTCACGTCAACCGGTTATGAGAATTACAGAGAGGATAAGTCTCTTTCTCAATACAGAATACCAACAGGAAATTTCTCTATCACCAGATGCTCCGCACTACTTAACATGTACTTGTCTGCTATTTACGGCAAGGCGCAGTATGTGGAGGGACATTTCGGTTCACAGATTTACCTTAATCATAAGCTCATTGAAGATAAGCAGCTTCAGATGAGTGAGGTCTTGGCGAACTGTGAGGACTTCCTTTTTCAGTTTGATGGTGTCAGTGATGTCTACACGGCACACAGGCTGACACATGGCGCTTGGACGCCAGGTATCAGCAGTATCAGGAATGGATACAACTCGAAATGCTCTGGCGATATAATGATTCAACCGTCATCTGGATGGAATCTTGTGGATGAGGATCGTAGGACGAGCAAGATGCAGCGTGAGTCGTTTTTTGAGTTTCCTATAATATTCTTTGGACATCATATAGAGAGTAAGACTGTTCAAGTTCCGGTCACGGTCGACTGTATAGCTCCGACCATTGCCCATCACATACGAATCAGGGCACCTAACGCTTGTAATTCCGCTCCCCTATTTTAGAGACACAAGTTTTGGCACGTTGTATATGTGTCACATTAAATAAGAATAAAAAAACTAAAAATATATGGCATTCAACTTAAACAAATTTCTTTCAAGCATCTTTGGCAACAAAGCCCAGCGAGATATCAGGGAGATTAAGCCTCTCGTTGATCAGGTCCTCGCTGTTGAGCCGGAGATCATGGCATTATCTACCGATGAGTTGCGTTCAAGAGTAGATGAGATTAAAAACTATCTTCAGGATTCGGTCAAAGACCAAAGATCCAAGATAGCAGAGTTAAATGAGAAAATCCAGAACACAGACATCGACAGACGTCAGCCGTTGTTTGATGAGATTGACAAGATTGAGAAGGAGATTCTTGACAAGTTTGAGGATGGTCTCAACGAGGTGCTTCCTACCGTATTCGCTATTGTCAAGGATACAGCGAGACGTTTTGCTAACGCCGAGAACGGTGTTGTTGTCGTAAAGGCGACAGATTTCGACCGTGAGTTGGCGGCAGAGGGAAAAGACTTTGTCGAGATTGACGGTGACAACGCTATATGGCACAACCATTGGAATGCAGGTGGTAATGATACCATATGGAACATGATACACTATGACGTGCAGCTCTTCGGAGGTATTGTGCTTCATCAGGGAAAAATCGCAGAGATGGCTACCGGTGAGGGAAAGACACTTGTCGCTACTTTACCAGTATTCCTTAATGCCCTCACTCGAAATGGTGTGCATGTCGTGACTGTCAACGATTATCTTTCTAAGCGAGATTCTGAGTGGATGGGACCTCTGTATATGTTCCATGGACTGTCTGTCGACTGTATTGACAAGCATCGTCCTAACTCAGAGGAGAGACGTCGCGCTTATAAGGCGGATATCACGTTCGGAACAAATAACGAGTTCGGCTTTGACTATCTGCGTGACAATATGGCCATGGATCCGAGTGAGCTGGTTCAGCGTCAGCATAACTATGCTATTGTGGACGAGGTGGACTCAGTCCTTATCGATGATGCCAGAACCCCGCTTATCATCAGTGGTCCTATTCCAAAGGGTGAAGTTCAGATGTATGAGCAGTACTGTCCTATCGTTGAGCAGTTGGTGGAAGCTCAGAGAAAACTTACTCAGGGCTATCTCACTGAGGCGAAGAAACTTATTGACAGTGATGAAAAAGACGAGGTTGTTGAGGGATTCCTGTCATTGTTCAGAGCATACAAGGGAATGCCTAAGAGCAACGCCTTGGTGAAGTATCTGTCACAACCGGGTATCAAGACTGGACTCATACAGACAGAGGAGATTTACATGGAGAATAACAACCGCCGAATGCCAGAGGCTACCAGCCCGTTGTTCTTCGTTGTGGATGAGAAGATGAAGTCTGTCGAGATGACTGACAAGGGAAATGACCTTATCGCAAAGATTGTCGGTGACGACCAGTTCTTCGTGTTGCCGGATATCGCCTCACAGTTGTCTAACTTGGAGAATCAAGGTATGTCGGAAGAAGACAAGTTAGCCAAGAAAGATGACATTATGCGTGACTATGCTATCAAGGCAGAGCGCGTGCACACAATACAGCAGCTGCTGAAGGCTTACACTATGTTTGTCAAGGACGACGACTATGTGGTGATGAATGGTGAGGTGAAAATCGTCGATGAGCAGACAGGACGTATTATGGAGGGACGTCGTTGGTCTGACGGTTTACATCAGGCTGTTGAGGCGAAAGAAAGAGTCAAGGTGGAGGCTGCCACACAGACATTCGCCACTATCACTCTTCAGAATTACTTCCGTATGTACCATAAGTTGTCAGGTATGACTGGTACTGCCATCACTGAGGCTGGTGAGTTCTGGGATATCTACAAGCTTGATGTGGTGGAGATACCTACCAACAGGCCAATAGCCCGTCAGGATTTGAATGACCGCGTCTATAAGACTAACAGGGAAAAATACAAAGCTGTCATTGAGGAGATCGAGAGAATGGTGAACGCGGGTCGTCCTGTTCTCGTAGGTACGACATCTGTAGAGATTTCCGAGATGCTCTCAAAGATGCTTCAGTTGCGTAAGATTGAGCATAATGTGCTTAACGCTAAGTTGCATCAGAAAGAGGCGGACATCGTGGCTCAGGCTGGACAGCGTTCTATCGTGACCATCGCTACTAACATGGCGGGACGTGGTACTGATATCAAGCTCTCTGACGAGGTTAAGGCCGCAGGTGGTCTCGCCATTATCGGTACAGAGCGTCACGAAAGCCGTCGTGTGGACCGTCAGTTGCGCGGTCGTGCCGGTCGTCAGGGTGACCCGGGATCATCTGTCTTCTATGTTTCTCTTGAGGACAAACTTATGCGTCTGTTCGCTTCTGAACGTATCTCAAAAATCATGGATAAGCTCGGATTCGAGGATGGCGAGATGATTGAGCATCCATTGATCAACAAGTCTATTGAGCGCGCGCAGCGTAAGGTGGAGGAGAATAACTTCGGTGTAAGAAAACGTCTCCTCGAGTATGACGACGTCATGAACCGTCAGCGTAAGGTCATCTATGAGCGTAGACGTCACGCGCTTATGGGACAGCGTATAGGTATGGACATCTCTAACATGATATGGGACCGAGTGCTTCATATCCTTAAGAACAGAAACTACGACGACGTCAGAGAGGACTTCTTGCGTATCTTCGCTATGCAGGTGCCATTCTCTGTTGATGACTTGGAGAATAAGAACCACGAACAGCTTGAGGATGAAACATTCGATGCTGTTATGTCTAACTTCAAAGAGAGAACTAACCGTCTGTCATCAACTGCCTATAAGGTCATCAAGAAGGCTTATGAGGATAATGTTGACAAGTATGCTCACATCAATGAGGTCAAAGTACGTGTGCCAATCACATTGGGCGATAATCGCTGTATGTTCCTAAAAGTGTCACTGAAAGAGTCTTATGACACTAAGTGTGAGAACCTTATTGTCGCTTTCGAGAAGATAATCCTTCTCCACACTATCGACGACGCATGGAAAGAGAATCTGCGAGCCTTGGATGAGTTGAAGCAGTCTGTACAGAACGCCTCATACGAGCAGAAAGACCCGTTGTTGATTTTCAAGCTTGAGTCTGTGAAGTTGTTCGATAATATGGTTAATGAGATTAACGATAACACGATATCCATCTTGTCTCGTTGCTCTATTCCTGAGTTGGATAATGAGGAGGTGCAGGAGGCTGAAGAGGAGAAACCTCAGCCAAAACCAAATTATGTCGAGTCAAAGGAGAACTATGGTGAGCCTTCAGAGATGAGTGCGGCGGCACAAAAAGACACGCGTGACGTGCAGCCTTTGCAGCCAATCGTTAATAACGGACCAAAAGTGGGACGCAATGACCCATGTCCATGTGGTTCTGGATTAAAATACAAGAACTGTCACGGTAAAGGTCTTTGATGTTGACCAACAATATCTTCTCGCATGCGCATACTTGCATGTGAGGAGATATTGTTTAAACCTGTCTATATTCTATATATTATTTGCAGTCGTACTTAGATATTGATGCAGAACTAATGAAATTTTTTTAAAGTGTAGTAAATAATAAGTATTATGAATAAACTTAATATTTTTGTTGTGTTGTTGTCCACATTTGTTTTCACCTCATGTGCTACAATATTGAATTGCAATAGTCCACAGATTACTATTGGAGGAGGAATGAAGAATCAGCGAGTTACAATTGCGACAGATAAGGAGATAGCCCAAAATGTCAGGTTGCCTTACACTATCTCCGTGAAAAGCAATACTATAGAAGGTAAACGTATCAAAGTGACTGCGGAAAATGGCAGTTATCCAGATATTGTACTTCACAAAAAAGTTAACCCTTGGGTGTTTGGAAATATCATAATCGGAGGTTTGATTGGAGTGGCTGTGGATTTTATTAGTAATAAGGTCGCACTCCCAAGACAAACAACTTTCATGCTCGATCCGGAAACCTTTGAAAAAGATGAGGTGATCACAGAAATGTGATGATACCTTATATATCAAATCAATTAAAGCATCGTTCTCAGGACTGATGCTTTATTTTTTTTCTTTCTGTCCGATAAATATATTGTTTGCTTTTGTTAGTGCTATCATCATGACTACCAATGATATTGCCGCTAATCTTTTTTCTCGCAAAGGCTATGCTCTCTTTTCTTCCCACGATAACTCATCATATAATGCGTTAACCAAATTGCATATTTAAACTATGCGTTTGCACTGTTCGAAACTCCCCTTTTTCCGTTGATACGTGACAACGAAAAAATGTTTTTAAGTATTTTGTCATAGCTTATTCGGCATCTGAAATTCTTAGGTAAGGACGCTGGAAAGTTTAGGTTAGGATTTTTAAATTCTCAGACCTGCGTATAGACTATATCCTAACCTAAGAATTTCAAAAAAGAGACACAAGGTTTTTGAACGCTTTGTTTTGAGATTATCAGCAAGTTAACTTGAATTTTGCAAAAAAATAGGCATGGGAAATTTAGTTTCAACTCAAATTGTCCGTTATTCCCCTATCTCATACATGATTTTTCTCGTTATGGTATGCGTTCCTTTTCGCCCCTCGCATTGCTATATTGATTAAAACAGCTAATTTTGTACCATATTATATATTTGTACATGGATAAGATCTCACAAAAACAACGACATGATAATATGGCTGCTATTCACAGTAAGAATACCAAGCCGGAGATGATGGTGAGACGTTATCTTTGGCGTCATGGATTCCGTTTTCGTCTCAACTATTCCCGTCTGCCGGGGAAACCGGACATCGTCCTGAGGAAGTACAGGACATGTATCTTTGTGAACGGTTGTTTTTGGCACGGACATAATATCGTTTATGAAAATGGGACTATCCAGAGTAGTTCATGCTGTCGCATACCTGTCACCAATAAGGCATTTTGGGTTAATAAGATAAACAGAAACCATGAGAGAGATCATGAGGTGATGATTAAACTTGCCCACATGGGGTGGCATACGATTACGGTGTGGGAATGTGAGTTGCGTCCTAAGCAGCGCGACAATACACTAAACTCGTTGGTGTATACGTTAAATGACATTTTCCTGAATGACATGAGAACACCGTCGTACGACTTTGGTCATAACGATGAGGTGATGTTAGTGGCGGAAGATGATGGCAAAGGAAATTATACTTCAGGCTGAGACGATTCTTACCAGTTGTCAGACAGTCTCGTACAGAGAACTGCGGGGACGTTCATTATAAACTCCTACAAATAATGAATGTTTCATCGCATATTTATGTAAAACACCGTAAATTACTTTCAATATGCTTTTTAAATCGGTGTTTTTGTGAGAAAAACACTTTTTTTGAGTCTAATTAATGGAAAATAATAAATCTTTTATGAATATTTTGGTTTTACTTACGAATTTATACTATTTTTGCGTCCGTAAAGTAAAAATACACTGTTAATAATCCCGTAAGGTAAAAAGATACAATTTTCAGTGGTATATCCTAATGTTACGATAGAGGTCATGTTATGAAAGACGTGACTTACGTATGTATGATTAATTATAAATATAACAATATATTATGGTAAAAATCACAAAAGAAGCCGCTCTCAAATATCATGAGACAGGCAGGCCAGGTAAGATTGAGGTAATACCTACTAAGGCTCATAGTACACAGACAGATCTTTCTTTGGCATACTCTCCAGGTGTGGCGTTTCCTTGTTTAGAGATACAGGAGAATCCGGATGCCGCTTACAAGTATACGGATAAAGGTAACCTTGTGGCTGTGATTTCTAATGGTACGGCCGTGTTGGGTCTCGGTGACATAGGTGCCATGAGTGGTAAGCCTGTGATGGAGGGTAAAGGACTTTTGTTCAAAATATATGGTGGCATTGACGTGTTTGATATAGAGGTGGCAGAGAAAGACCCAGAGAAGTTCTGTGAGGCTGTCGAGAAGATTGCCCCAACATTCGGAGGAATTAACCTTGAGGATATCAAAGCGCCTGAGTGTTTCTATATTGAGGAACGCCTGAAGAAGACTCTCGACATTCCTGTCATGCACGATGACCAGCATGGTACTGCTATCATCTCTTCTGCCGGACTTATCAACGCATTGGAGGTTGCGGGCAAAAAGATTGAAGATGTGAAGATTGTCGTCAATGGTGCCGGTGCGGCAGCTATCTCATGTACAAAGCTTTACGTGGCTCTCGGTGCCCGTATTGAGAATATCGTCATGCTTGATTCTAAGGGCGTGATTACTTCTGACAGACCAAACCTGACTGAGCAGAAGAAGATGTTCGCTACAGACCGCAAGGATGTCAAGACTTTAGAAGAGGCCATAAAGGGTGCCGACGTGTTCCTTGGTCTCTCAAAGGGTAATATCCTCAGTCAGGATATGATACGTTCTATGGCAAGCAATCCTATTGTGTTCGCTCTCGCCAACCCTACTCCAGAGATTTCTTACGAGGATGCGATGGCAAGTCGTCCAGACGTGCTCATGTCAACAGGACGCTCTGACTATCCTAATCAGATTAACAATGTTATCGGTTTCCCATACATCTTTCGTGGTGCCTTAGACGTGAATGCGTCTGCTATCAACGAGGAGATGAAGCTCGCTGCCGTGCGCGCCATCGCTGACTTGGCTAAGCAGCCGGTGCCTGATGTGGTGAATGAGGTATATCACGTTAATGACCTAACGTTCGGACCAAAATACTTCATTCCGAAGCCAGTTGACCCACGCCTCATCACTGAGGTCAGCGCTGCCGTGGCAAAAGCTGCCATCGAGAGTGGCGTGGCAAGAAAGCCAATCGAAGATTGGGACGCATACAAGAAGACTTTACGCCAGTTGCTCGGTCAAGAGACTAAGCTCACTCAGAAGTTGTACGACACAGCGCGTGAACATCCACAAAGAGTTGTCTTCGCTGAGGGATTGCACCCTACTATGATTAAGGCTGCCGTGACTGCTAAGGCTGAGGGTATCTGTCACCCTATCCTTCTTGGTAATGAGGAGATTATCTCCAAGAAAGCTCAGGAACTCGACCTGTCTCTCGATGGTATAGAGATTGTAAACCTGCGTCATGGACGTGAGGCAGAGAGACGTGAGAGATATGCGAGAGCTTTGGCAAGCAAGCGTCAGCGTGAGGGGTATACGTTCGACGAGGCTCTCGACAAGATGTTCGAGCGTAATTATTTTGGTATGATGATGGTGGAGACAGGTGATGCTGATGCGTTCATCACTGGACTCTACACTAAGCAGACTGACACTATCAAGGTGGCTAAGGATATCATCGGCGTTCGTCCTGGATACAAGACATTCGGCGCTATGCACATCGTCAACACTAAGAAAGGTACTTACTATCTATCTGACACTCTCATCAATCGTCACCCTAATAATGACATCCTGGTTGATGTGGCTAAGCTGACTTACGAGACTGTTAAGTTCTTCAATGACGATCCTGTCATGGCTATGATTGCATATTCTGACTTCGGTACAGACGAGTGCGGATCACCTTTGTATGTTCATAAGGCTGTCGAGAACCTGCAGAAGCAGTATCCGGATATGCTTGTTGACGGTGAGATGCAGATTAACTTCGCTCTCAACAAGGATCTGAGAGATGAGAAGTACCCATTCACTCGTCTTAACGGAAAAGACGTGAACACTTTGGTGTTCCCGAATATGTCTGCTGCTAACAGCGGATACAAGTTGCTTCAGGCTATGGCTCCGGACGTTGAGATTATCGGTCCTATCCAGATGGGTCTTAACAAGCCAATTCATTTCACAGACTCTGAGTCTTCTGTTCATGATATTGTCAATGTGACTGCGATTGCTTCTATTGACGCTTATGTTGAGAAGATTAAAGGAAAGATTAAATAAGATAATATAACTTTTTATTTTTTATAATGTTGAGTCATCTAATCCTTAGTGTTAGATGACTCTTTTTATATAACCAAAAATCCGTAATGGTGTTGAGACAGTTAAGCCCTCTATGTTTGTTACTGCTTAAGTCGCAGTTATATGTATATATACACTCCGTTGTAAGCAAAATGACACAAAATCTCCTTAACCCCACATGACAACTTGAGGCGATACGCGTCATCATAAGTGTTCCGACTCATCCTCAGACAGAATGCTCGATGTAGCGGTTACAGTGGAGCGCAGACGTGAATGATTTCTGCTGTTTGTGTGTTGAGAATGGTTCTTTTTATCTGTCTTCAAAGTCTTTAATAATGTTATAATTCCAATCTCACGGTTATAAAAAACTTGTTTTTTTTTGATACTATAGTGATTATGACTAACTTTGCGGAGAGTATGTGTAATGTAATTACACAGAAAGTCAAAGCGTACATTTTTTGCACTAAATACATATAATTAAAATGAAAAGAGACGAACAGATTTTCTCACTCATTGAAAAAGAGCATCAGCGTCAGCTCAAAGGTATAGAGTTGATTGCCTCAGAGAATTTTGTCAGTGATCAAGTAATGCAGGCTATGGGTTCTTACTGCACGAATAAGTATGCGGAAGGATATCCTGGTCATCGTTATTATGGAGGTTGTCAGGTTGTCGACGAGATTGAGCAGTTAGCTATTGACCGCGCCTGCAAGCTTTTCGGTGCTGAGTATGCTAACGTACAGCCACATTCTGGCGCACAGGCTAATGCTGCTGTTCTTCTTGCTGTGCTTCAGCCTGGAGACACGTTCCTCGGTCTTAACTTGGACCATGGTGGTCACTTGTCTCACGGTTCTCATGTGAACACATCAGGAATTTTGTATAATCCGGTCGGATACAATCTCAACAAAGAGACTGGTAGAGTGGATTATGATGAGATGGAGAAACTCGCCAAGGAGAATAAGCCAAAGCTTATCATCGGTGGTGGTTCTGCATATAGCCGTGAGTGGGATTATGCTCGTATGCGTAAGATAGCGGATGAGGTCGGTGCTCTTCTTATGATTGACATGGCGCATCCTGCTGGTCTTATTGCCGCTGGACTTCTTGAGAATCCTGTCAAATATGCCCATATCGTGACAACGACTACTCACAAGACTCTTCGTGGCCCTCGTGGAGGTCTTATCCTCATGGGTAAGGATTTCGATAACCCTTGGGGTTACACAACTCCAAAGGGAGTAGTGAAGAAGATGTCTCAGCTCTTGAATTCTGCTGTGTTCCCAGGTCAGCAAGGTGGTCCGCTGGAGCATGTCATCGCTGCTAAGGCTGTTGCTTTTGGCGAGGCACTTGCCCCAAGCTTTAAGGACTATGCGCAGCAGGTGAAGAAAAATGCCGCTGTCTTGGCTGATGAGCTCACTAAGCGCGGATTCACTATTGTCTCTGGTGGTACTGACAACCACTCAATGCTTGTCGACCTCCGTGGTAAGTATCCTGACTTGACGGGTAAGGTGGCTGAGAACGCTTTGGTGTCTGCGGATATAACTATCAACAAGAACATGGTTCCGTTCGATACAAGAAGCGCTTTCCAGACTTCTGGCTTCCGCCTCGGTACTCCTGCGATTACTACACGTGGCGCTAAGGAGGATCTTATGGTGAAGATCGCCGCATGGATAGAAGAGGTGCTTAACGCTCCAGAGGATGAGAACGTTATCAGCAAGGTGCGTGGCGAGGTCAACGAGACTATGAAGAACTACCCTCTTTTCGCTTGGTGATATGAAAAATTAAGTCTCACCAATCCATGCTTTGGACGTGACTGAGTTGCGTCAGTCGGTGTGGTGAGAGAAAATCTTTGCAAATATAATGAAGAAGCCTTTATTGGGTTTGACGCTTACAGAGCTGCAGGACATCGTCCTGCAGCTCGGTATGCCTAAATTTACAGGTAAGCAAATCGCACAATGGATTTATGAAAAACATGTCCGCGCGATTGATGATATGACAAATATCTCTAAGAAACACAGGTCTCTGCTGGAACAAGATTATATGATTGGATGCAGTGAACCTGAGGAATCTATGAGAAGTGTCGACGGTACGGTGAAATATCTGTTTAAAACCCTTAATGGGGCTTTTGTGGAAACGGTATATATTCCTGATGGTGAGAGAGCCACCTTGTGTGTGTCTTGTCAGGTGGGATGTAAGATGAATTGTATGTTCTGCCAAACCGGAAAACAAGGTTTTTCCGGACATCTGACAGTTACGGACATACTTAACCAGATTTATTCTGTAGAAAATTGGGATAAACTTACTAACATTGTTTATATGGGTCAGGGAGAGCCTTTCGATAACTATGATAATGTTATCAAATCTCTCGATATAATGATAGCTGACTATGGATGGGGATGGAGCCCGAGGAGAATTACTGTCTCTACGGTGGGACTAAGGAAAAATCTCAAGTGTTTCCTGGACGACAGCGACTGTCATCTGGCCATTAGCCTTCACTCTCCTTTTCATGAGCAGCGTCTTAGCCTAATGCCGGCTGAGAAACAGTTTGAGATAGCTGATATTATTGAACTTTTGAAGAAGTACGATTGGAGTCATCAGAGAAGAGTTACGTTCGAGTATATTCTATTCGGTGGAAAAAATGACAGTCTATCACACTGTAAGGAACTGGTTAGTTTGTTGAGCGGCCTGGAATGTAGGGTGAATCTCATAAAATGGCATAAGATTCCCGGTGTTGATCTGAATGAGGTCGATGAGGATAATATGATACATTTCCGTGATTACCTGAATAATCATGGTATAACATGTACGATACGCGCTTCACGCGGACAGGATATCTTCGCCGCATGTGGTTTGCTGAGTACAAAAAAACAAATGGAGAATTATGAAGATTAGATTTTTTACTATATTGACCATGACGCTTCTGATTTTTGCGTCATGTTCTAAGAGAAAAGGTAGTAAGGGCAATTTTTTCACGCCATCATCAAGCGGTAACCCTTATGAGGTTATGGTCGTCGCCGATGACAGCGTCTGGAACGGATACGCCGGCAGTTCTATACAACGTGTACTCGACCAAAGACTTAAAGGCCTGCCACAGGATGAGGAGATGTTTCATAGAAGCCATATTGTGCACGCACATTATGACAGAATTACTAACTTGTTCAGAAACATCATACTGATTAACATCGGTAAGGAATATACCGTGCCTAAAATCAGAATTGAACGTGACGTGCATTCCGCTCCTCAGATTATCATGCATATCACTGGACCTAATCAGCGTGAGGTGTCTATGTGCATTACAGAGCATACTAAGGCTATACAGGAACGTTTCACGGTTGAGGAGATAAACAGGCAAGCTAATGACCTTGTCGACAGACATAACATCAAGTTCAATGAGAAGGTGAAGGAGATGTTTGATTGCGAGATGTTCATACCTACTGATCTGAAGAAAATGAAAGTGGGAGAAGACTTCATCTGGGCTACCAATGACGCTGTGACTGGAATACAGAACATTGTGATTTACTCCTACCCTTACGTGTCGGAGAAAATGTTTTGGAAAGCACCGTATTGTGCGCTCAGAGATAAGGTTATGAAAGAGAATATCCCAGGTAATAAGCCAGGTATGTATATGAGTACAAACAGAGAGTTTGTGTGGACAAAGAACATATCTATTTTGGGAGAATTTGCCATGGAGGCGCGAGGCTTGTGGGAAATGCATAACGACGCCATGGGTGGACCTTTCGTGAGCCACTCACGTATAGATACGGTGAACAACAGAGTGATTACGGTTGAGGGATTTGTGTATGCTCCTGAGAAGATGAAGAGAACAATGATACGTCGCCTCGAGGCTGCTCTGTACACGTTGAAACTGCCTTCTGAGAAAAATGATAACGAGACTAATAAATGATACGGTATTATCGTATCAGAAGCTTAAAGATATATTTTCGAAAACAATAACATTATGAATAAGATAAAGGTTGGAATTACCCAAGGTGATATAAATGGTGTGGGATATGAGCTCATCTTCAAGACCTTTCAGGATGAGGAGATGTTTGAACTGTGTACTCCTGTGGTATATGGCTCACCGAAAGTAGCTACTTATCAGAGGAAATCCTTAAACATGCAGACTAATTTTCATGTCTGCAACTCCATAGATGATGTTCAGGACGGATGTCTGAATATCTTGAATTGTTTTGGTGAGACAGAGATTAAGGTTGAGTTTGGTACTGCTACAGAAGAGGCGGGAAAAGCTGCTTTCATTTCGTTTAACCAGGCCGTGAATGACTTAAGCCAAAATAAGATTGACGTTTTGGTGACTGCTCCTTTGAATAATGGTACTATAAGGGGAAAGGATTCTGTGTTCCCTGGTCATACTAAGTACATTGAGAAGAAGTTGGGTGACGGACACAACGCTCTTACATTGTTGTTGAATCAAGACCTGCGTGTCGCACTCGCCACATCGAATATTGCGCTGAATAAGGTGGCTCATGTGTTAACAAGTGAATATCTTGCAGAAAAGATTGAGGTGTTGAACAACGCACTGAAGAGAGACTTCTATATTGACGGACCGAGAATCGCAGTGTTGGCGCTCAACCCAGGTTATGAGAGTAATGACGAGAAAGGTGACGAGGACAGTGTGATAATCGCTCCTACTGTGAAAAAACTGTTTGACGAGAAAAAGATATGTTGTTTCGGACCTTATAGAGCTGATGAGTTCTTCGCTGACAGGAATTATAGTGATTTTGACGCTGTCCTTGCTATGTATCACGATCAGGGAACAGCACCGTTCAACGCTATCTCCGAGTATGAAGGAGTAAAGTTCACCGCAGGTCTTCCTGTTGTACGTACTGCTCCTATGAATACCACAGAGTATAATATCGCTGGAAAGGGAGAAGCTTCAGAGGCATCACTGAGAAAGTCTATATTTGACGCTATTGATATCTTCAGAAACAGGAAAAGATATGATCAGTCTCATTCTCAGCCGTTAAGTCGTCAGTATTATGAGAAAAGAGATGACAGTGATAAGCTTAAGCTTGATCAGTTGAACGAGAGCGATACTTTATGAGTAATTACCTGAGAAATATATTTTTTGTTATTGGTCTGGTGGCCATAGTTGTCATGTTGCTGACTTTTGAAGTTAGTTTCGTGCAATTATGGAAAGATATATGTAAGGCTGGATATTGGCTGGTAGCTATGCTTGCCTTATGGGGGGTGCTGTATGCCATGAACGCTCTTACATGGAGAGTTATAATAAAGGGAAGTGGTGATTGTAATATATCGTTTCTTAAACTTACGAAGATCACCATTACAGGTTTTGCGTTGAATTATGCCACACCTGTAGGTTTGTTGGGAGGTGAGCCGTACAAGATAATGGAGCTGAAGCCATATATAGGTTTACAAAGAGCTTCCTCTTCTGTCTTATTGTTCGCTATGATGCATATTTTCAGTCATTTCTGGTTTTGGGTCACCAGCATAGTTGTGTATGTGCTGATGTATCTGCTCGGGAATCTTCCTATGGGAGTGGGCATGGTGGTTGTGCTGCTGATGATGTCACTGTTCTGTGGTGCGGGTATTTATCTTTTTATCAGAGGATATAAGAAAGGTATGGTGGTTAAGTTAATAAAGATGCTGTCACATGTTCCCGGAATGAAAAAATGGTCCGTGAAATTTGAGAGTGAACATCAGGAAGACCTAAGGAAAATAGACCTGCAGATCTCTGCCTTACAAAGCCAAAACAAGAAAAATTTCTATTGCTCATTCTTTTTGGAATATTTCGGTAGGATATTTCAGTCGTTTGAGATAATGTTCATGCTCATATTGTTTGAGGCAGGATCCGCAGACATTATAACATTCACGTACTCGTTTCTTATTTTGGCATTTACCTCCTTGTTCGCCAATCTGCTTTTTTTCTTTCCTCTGCAGTTGGGAGGTCGAGAGGGAGGATTTGCCTTGTCCACAGCTCAGATGGGCATGACAAACGACATCGGTATGTTTGTCAGTATGATGTGCAGAGTACGTGAGATATTCTGGGCTTCCGTGGGACTTTTACTTATGAAGGTCGGCACAACTGTGAATTGTAAGCAGGAGAATATAAATGATAAAGACAATGCAGATGAGAAGTGACGTGTTGTAATGTCACTTCTCAAGTGTTTACTTTGATTCTTAAACATATATAATATGAAATTTGCTATTTTAGCTGCGGGTGAAGGGTCACGACTTGCTCAGGAAGGCATTGAGTCTCCTAAACCATTAGTCAGGATATATGGTGAGTCTATGATAGACCGTCTTATACGTATATTCATGGATAATAATGCGGAGAAGATTGTCATTATAACGAATAATCTGACCGAATCCACGCAACGACATCTTCGTGAGGTACAGAGCAAGAATAAAGTGGTTGAGGTTGTTGTAAAAACAACTCCAAGCTCTATGCATAGTTTCTACGAGATAAGAAAGCTTATCGGAGAAGGTAAGTTTTGTTTGACTACCGTCGACACAATTTTCCGTGAGCAGGAGTTCAAGGAGTATATTGCGTCCTTCAATGATTATTCTGGTGATGGTATGATGGCAGTCACAGACTATATTGATGATGAGAAACCATTGTTCATATCTACAGACGACGCTATGAACATTACTGGATTTCATGATTCTTTGGATGACTTCAGGAATAGCGTCTGTGGGAAAGACGGGAAGTCTCAATGTAAGTATATTTCTGGCGGTATTTATTGTCTTGATGATAAATCGTTTGTCACTCTTGAGAAATGTATTGATAATGGCATGTCGCGTATGAGGAATTTCCAGCGACAGCTTGTGTTTGACGGTCTGAGACTCCGTGCGTATCCTTTCTCAAAAATTCTGGACGTCGATCATGCCTCAGACATAGAAAAAGCAGAGTCTTTTTTGCATGGAAGGGAGTAAATAGTAGTTGCTATGCGTTTTTTAAGTGTTTACAGAAGTGAGAGGTTCTCGCCTAATATGGTCAGTGCTGACTCAGCCATCCTTGATGCTGTGTCTGACAGACTAAAACAGCGTGGACACTGTGTTGTGTCTGTCAGTGAGGATAAGTTGACATACATGATTGATGACATTGACTCATACGATCTGGTGTTTGGTATGATGCGCGACAGCGATGTCATAGAAGAAGTGGCAGAGAAGTGTCAGGACACCCTATTCCTTAATCCTTTGTACGGAGTGTTGGATTGTAATGAGCGTGTTGCTTTGCTTGAGATCTTCATGGACGAGAACATAAGTATGCCAGCATGTGCGCTTTATACTCATCTGGGCATAAAGAGTAACGATGACATTGATTTCCCGTTCTGGATAAAGAAAGGTGATGGATGTGCACAGGTGAAGGAAGACACTTGTTACGTAACGACCAATGAGGAAGCGTCGGCTGTCGTTAATGACTTCAAGAGCCGTGGAATAACGAGCTTTGCCGTTCAGAGACATATAGCAGGTGATCTTATAAAGTTTTATGGCGTTGAGGGAACCGACTTCTTTTATTGGAGATATGCCAGTGACGGACACTCTAAGTTTGGACTGGAGTCTATCAATGGCAAGGAACATGGATACCAGTTCTGTGTGTCAGATCTTAAGCGACTGGCAGACAAAGCCTCTGTGGCAGTAGATGTCCCTGTGTATGGTGGTGACTGCGTGGTGAAAGAGAATGGTGACATGTTCATCATTGATTTCAATGACTGGCCAAGTTATTCCTGCTGTCGTGAGGAAGCCGCTGACGCCATTGTCAGCAGAATCATGAGTATGGTTGAGAAGATAGAAAAATGAAGTGTTACAAGATAATGAGTAATTAGTGTATATATATGAGAAACAGAAAAGACAAAATAAATTCAACTATCAAGTCCTCTGACACGGAGGAGAACATCGATAAGTATTGGACGAGGCCGATAGGTTATCTGTGGGCAGTGTTTTTCAAAAAGCTTGGTGTACATCCAAATACGGTAACAATCATATCCATGTTTCTTGGTGCTGGTGCGGGTATCTGTTTTTATTTTGACTCTTACCGTTATTCTGGGCTTCAAGGATTATACATCAATATTCTTGGTGTTCTGTTGTTGGCTTGGGCCAATTTCTATGACTCCGCTGATGGGCAGCTGGCTCGAATGACAGGTCAGAAAACCAAGTTGGGAAGAATACTTGACGGTGCCGCAGGAGATGTGTGGTACGTTTTCATCTATTTCGCTCTTGTGTTCAGAATGTGGAGACATCCTATGTTCGGATTCGAGGAGGGATGTCTTTGGAATATCCTTGTGTTCCTGTATATAGCTTATGACGGCTTTGGCTGTCATCCGAAACAGTGCCGTAGCTCTGATTATTACAGAAATATACATCTGCTGTTCATCAAAGGAAAGAACAACAGTGAGGCTGACACTTACGAGTCACAAAAAGCCATTTATGACAACTTGACGTGGAAAGACAATTTCATTGAGAAATTCTTTCAGTTCTTCTACACTAACTGGTGTAAGAATCAAAGTAAGGACACACCACAGTTGCAGAGACTTCTTACCGTATTACGTGAGAAGTATGGGGAAAATATCCCTGGTGACTTCTCAGAAAGATTCAGAAGTCTGAGTTTTCCTGTGTTGAAATGGACAAATGCCTTGACGTTCAACTGGCGCGCCATCTTCTTGTACATCAGTTGTATCGCGGATATGCCTTTACTTGTCATTACTGTAGAGATATTTGTTTTCTCTGCCATCAGACTACATATGATACATTATCATGAGGGATTCTGTGAGAAACTGGTTGACGAGTTGAATGAGAAGTGATAACTAATAACTAACAGCGTTTTAGTATGCTAAAAGATATTAAAGGAATTATCTTCGACTATGGTGGAACAATAGACACCAATAGTGTTCATTGGAGCGAGGTTCTTTGGGAGGGATATCAGGATCAGGCAATCCCAGTCAACAAAGAAGAGTTTAGAAATAGTTATGTGTTCGCTGAGCGCGCATTGGCGAAAACGCCATATATCAAACCTGAGCATAATTTCCTTGACCTTCTGATGATTAAGTGTGACCTGGAGACACAAGACCTTGTTCAACGCCAAGTGTGGACTGTTTCCGAGGATGAGCGTGTGAGTAAGTCACAGGGAGTGGCTCGTTATTGTTATGACTACGTGTTGCGTGTGTTAAAAAACAGCAGACCCGTGATAGAGCAACTGAGTGTTCACTACCCTCTTGTTCTTGTCAGTAATTTCTATGGTAACATTCATACAATATTAAAGGACTTTAATCTTGAATATTTCAAGGACGTCATCGAGTCTGCTGTCGTCGGAGTCCGTAAGCCTGATCCACGTATATTCCAGTTAGGTGTAGATGCGTTGAGAGAAAATATAGGTCTTGATGACGATAATCTGAAGAACTCAGAGGTGTTGGTTGTTGGCGACTCATTCTCTAAAGACATAGTTCCTGCTGATAGCATTGGATGCAAGACGATATGGATAAAAGGTAAGGGATGGGGAGATGAGGTGGTAGACGAGTCTGTGCCGTCTGTCGTGGTGACAAATATTGCTGAGTTGTGTGATATTATGTTAAAATAAGCCGTTATACGACTTTTGGGACACTATTGGTGTTATAAACGAACAACGTGAGACGATGAAAAGTGTTAACTTCGCGTTTTGTCCGGAAGTTATGTCTGACACGTTAGGTCTCTGTGTCTCATTCAGTTTCCGGAAGACGTTCATGTTGTCAACATTTCATGATGTTTCCTTACGCGCGTCGAGTAAGGTGTTCTCCATCATGCCATATGTCTGTCACATTCCGTCTGTTGTGTCTTTTCACGTTTATCAGTATTAATATTCCTAACAAGCCACATAATTGATGAGACGTATATTCTTTTTGTTATTCTATGTTATTTCCACAGTAGTGTCTCTCGCACAGGTAACAGGAAAAGTTATAGATTCAAAGACCCGTCAGCCTTTGGACTATGTAAATGTTTATTACGAGGGAAAGAATTGCGGAGAGATGACAGATGAAAACGGAATGTTTGTTATTAAGGAGGATTCTTCGTGGAACGAGCTGACCATACATACTATTGGTTATATCACACAGGTCATAAAGCTCGATAAGATAAAGAATAAGAATCAGAATCTCGTCATCAAACTTGTTCCTGAGGCTCGCATCCTGTCAGGTGTCGTGGTGGCAGGTAAGAAAACGAAGTATTCTCGTAAGAACAATCCGGCAGTTGAGCTGATGCGTAAGGTCATTGAAAGAAAAAGCTCGTCTGATCTAAGAAGTCGTGAATACTTTACTTACAACAAGTATGAGAAGATGGTGTTCTCCCTGAATGACGTGACTGAAAAGGTGTTTGAGAAAGAGGACTACAAGAAATTCTCGTTCTTGAAGGACCACGTGGAGAGACACCCGGTGACGGAAAAGCTCATCCTTCCTCTTACTGTTGAGGAAAAGATATCACAAGTATTCTACAGTAAAGCCAACAACAGCTTGAAAACTGTGATAAAAGCTGAAAGTAACAAAGGTGTTAATGAACTTATTAACACAGGCGAGATTATCACTACAATTCTTAATGAGGTGTTCACCGATGTTGATATCTATCAGAATGAGTGCCGTTTATTGCAATACCAGTTTAAGAGTCCTATCGCCGATAATGCCATTAGCTTCTATCGTTATTACATCCAGGACACGTTGATTGTCGAGGGTGAGAAAGTCATTGAGGTGGGCTTTTTGCCGAACAACCAGCAAGATTTTGGATTCTCCGGCAACCTGCACATTCTTTGTGACAGTTCATATCAGGTAAGAAGAGTTGAACTTAACATTCCCAAACGCAGTGACGTGAATTTCGTCGATAACATGATTATCAGACAGGAATTGGAAGAACTGCCGGGAGGAGAACGTGTCGCCACTGTCAATGACATGCTCGTGGAGCTGAGACTGACGAAATGGGCTGGCAATTTCCTTTGTCAGAGGACTACACGAATCAAAGACGTGTGTTATGATGAGATACCTAAATCCGTGTTCAAACGCATTAAGGGTGACGTCTACAAAGAGCCTGACGCGGAGATGCAGTCTGACAATTACTGGAAGGAATACCGTGACGTGGAGCTGTCCGAAAGCGAGAGCAAGATGGATGGCTTCATGGATAAGCTGACTCACATAAAAGGATTCAAGTACATCATCTTCGGCGTCAAGGCGCTTATCGAGAACTTCGTGGAGACAAGTGACTCATTGCAGAATAATAAGGTCGACATTGGACCGATAAACACCATTGTCTCACATAATCATTATGACTCTTGGCGATTCCGATTGTCAGCTCTCACCACAGCCAACCTGTCACCACATTTCTTTATGAATGGATACGTGGCATACGGTACTAAGACTAATAATATGTATGGAAAGCTGCAGCTGACTTATTCCTTCAACAAGAAGGCTTATCTGACACGAGAGTTCCCGCAGAACAATCTCTCTCTGTATTATTGGAATGACATACGCTCTCCTTTCGACAAGTTTATTCCTACTGATAAGGATAACATGTTCTTGGCGTTGCAGACAAGTAAAGTGGACCAGTATACACATACGAAGGAGGTCAGGCTTGACTACACGAGGGAGTTTGAAACAGGACTGAAGCTCTACGCTCAGTTCACCGCCAACCACAACAAGGCTGTCGACGCTCTGTTCTTTCAACCTCTTAACGGAAATGTCAGCCCTGACGGAATAACAGGTTTGACTGACTCCTACAGAATTTCTGAGTTTAAGGCCGGAATATCATTCGAGCCTGGCGCTACTTATATCAACACCAAGCAGAGAAGAATCAAAGTGAACAAGGACGCCCCTATCCTATCCGTCAGTCACACGATGGGAGTTAAGGGACTGTTTGGCGGCGACTATAACTACAATGTCACAGAGGTGGGCATCTACAAGCGTTTCTGGTTTGGCTCATGGGGTAAATGGGATAATGACATCAAGGCGGGCATACAATGGAACAAAGTTCCTTTCCCGTTGCTTATTCATCCTGCAGCCAATCAGGCTTACATCTTGGAGGACTATTGCTTCAACCTCATATCCAGCAATGAGTTCTTGAATGACCGTTATGTGTCTCTTATCACAGAATGGGATATGAACGGAAAGATTCTGAATCGTATTCCTCTCATTCGTAAACTGAAATGGCGTGAGTTAATCGGATTTAATGTCCTTTGGGGACAACTGACGGACAATAATAATCCGGCCAGCTCCAACTATACAGACTCAGACCTGTTTTATTTCCCTGGTCATTTCAACGCAGACGGTACATATGAGCAGAACACGGTGAACATGGATACGAAGAGACCTTATGTCGAGATGCGTATAGGCATTCATAACATATTCAAGCTTATCGAGGTTGATTATGTGAGACGACTGACGTATCTGGACGACCCTAACACAAACAAATGGGGCATACGTTTCATGTTCAGAATGACATTCTGATATCTTGTGACACCGAGATGCAGATATTGTGATATGGTCTAAGTATCCGTAAAACGTGTAAACACTAATACTAATAAATGAATTATCCGCAATGCCGAATGACATTGCGGATTTTTGTTAATATTTATTACAATGTGTAATACAAATCTATATTGTCTGCCAAACATGGAAATCCATATTCAAATTCACTGAAACTAAGACTGTGAAATTATATTGTTTACTGGATGGTTACAACATTAGTAGGGGCAAACGTGTATTTGTTATGCCAATTCCTTGAGTTTATACGCCTTAAATCATTGTGATTATTACTTACCAAATTTCCTATCCGCACACATAATTTTCACTGTTCGAAACTCCTCTTTTTCCGTTGACACATGACAACGAAAAAATGACTTCTGGAATTTTCTCGTGGTTTATTCCTTATGTGAAAATCTTAGGTTAGGACGTTGAAAAGTTCAGGTTAGGATTTTTAAATTCTCAGACCTGCGTATAGACTATATCCTAACCTAAGAATTTCAAAAAAGAGACACAAAGTTTTTAGAAGCCTTGTTTTAAGAATATCAGTAAGTTGCCCTGTTTTAGATAAAAAAAAAGTCATAAGAAATTTGGTTAGAGACCAAATTGTCTGTTTTTCCACTTTGTTTTTCTTGGTTGAGGACTTGATAATTATTGTCCCATTATAAGGTGATATGTGTTTGGCTACATGTTAGCCTAGTATCTTTAGTCTTTCAGTTCAGATGTTGCTGTCTGATTATTGATGTTTCAATAACCTTGAGTGACAAATTGTCATACAAAAAGACAGGAAGTGTCATCAACATGACACTTTCTGTCTAAGTTAATATCATTTGTTTGACGAGTGTACTTTAATCAAACAGAGCCTTGAACTTCTCGAAAATCTTCTTCTTCATGCTCTCGTTAGGTGTGAACTCGCTGCTGTTGGCAAACGACTCCATAGCCTTCTTTTGGTCTTTCGTGAGAGTTTGTGGCACGTAAATGCTGATGTTCACCAGCTCATCACCCTTATGTCCTCTGTTATATCCCTGAACCTCAGGAATACCCTTGCCTCTCAGTCTCAGCACTGTTCCCGGCTGTGTACCTGGCTCTATTGTCAGCTTAGCCTTTCCGTCGACTGTCGGAACCTCGACCTGACAACCTAATGTGGCTTGTGGAATAGTAAGTAAGAGGTTGTAAACGATGTCATTACCATCACGTAAAAGCTCAGGGTGCGCCTTCTCTGAGATGACGATTTGCAAGTCGCCGTTGATACCTTTGTGACGTCCGGCACCACCCTTTCCCTCGAGTGTCAGAACCATTCCTTCCTGAAGACCCGCTGGGAATTTTATCTCCTCGATGCTCTCGCCAGGAACGATGCCCTCGCCGTGACAATATTGGCATTTATTCTTGATTGTCGTACCTTCACCATTGCAGGCGGTGCACACGCTTTGTGTCTGCATCATGCCTAATATGGAACGTTGCTGACGCAGCACATATCCGCTACCTTTACACGTGCCGCATGTATCAGTTTTTCCGTCAGCTGAGCCTGAGCCGTTACAATGAGAGCAGACCACATCCTTCTTGACCTTGAACTTTTTCGTCGTTCCATTGACAATCTCTGACAGGTCGAGCTGTACACGCATTCTCTGGTCTCTACCTCGGAACACCGGCTTACGTCCTCTTTGCTGACCACCTCCGAAGTTACTGAAACCGCTGAATCCTCCGCCGAATCCTCCACCGTTAAAGATGTCGCTGAATGCGGAGAAGATATCATTCATGTCGAAGCCTTGTCCTCCGCTGAATCCACCCATGCCATTCAGCCCCTCATGTCCGAACTGATCATAGCGTTGGCGTTTCTCGGGGTCATGCAACACATCATAAGCCTCTGCAGCCTCTTTGAATTTCTCCTCGGCCTCCTTGTTACCCGGGTTTCTGTCCGGATGATATTTGATGGCCAATTTCTTATAAGCGGCCTTTATCTGTTGGTCTGAAGCGTTTTTGTCCACTCCAAGCACTTCGTAGTAATCTCTTTTAGTCATCAGAGTTATATCTTAATGTTATGTTATAAGAATAATCAACACATATGAATGTTACTGAGCCACAGCGACCTTACAGTGACGTATCACCTTGTCATTAAGGGTGTAACCACATTCCACGCAATCAATCACCTTGTTTTTCTGGTCCTCAGGCAATCCTGGCACCAATGCTATCGCCTCGTGGTAGTCTGTATTGAAGTCCTGTCCGACGCAGTCAATCTTCTTAAGTCCCTCTTTTGCGAGTGCCTTGAGGAATTTGTCGATGATGAGAGCCACGCCCTCTTTCACCGCCTTCACGTCGTCCATCTTGTCCATGTTACTCTCCGCGCGCTCTAAGTCATCGATTATCGGAAGAAGATTGGTGATTACTTTCTGTCCGCCGTTATGAATCAGCTCGCTTTTCTCAGCGATGCTTCGTTTGCGGTAATTGTCAAACTCGGCCTGCTTATATAAAGCTTGCTCCTTAAGCTTAGCAATTGTAGCCTCCGCCTCAGCGAGTTTCTCCTCTACTGTCGGCTCTTTCACTTCCTCTTCTGTCTTTTCTGTCTCAGTCTTTTCAGAGATGTTCTCACTGGAGTCCGTATCTTTCTCCATATCCATCTCCTCAGACTCTATATTCTTTTCTTCTACGTTCTCGTTATCCATTTTGATTATTTATTTTGTCATTATTTATTTCCCTTCATAAACAACAAAAAAGATGCCAGCATGTTTCATGCTGACATTTTTGCCGTTTTGTGAATTTTACATGACAAATTATCTATATCGTTTGTCATTTCTGTTCACCTTATTTCTTATATGTTCTTCGATGTGGACGAACTGATGACGGTGCTTATTGCGCTATCTTCGTCACTTCAGACAATGATGAATTATATATAAGGTACAAAGACGACTTTCATTCTTTGTGCCGTGTCGGTCGTTACAGTTTGAATACTAATAGAACGAGGCTATGATGTGGTTAGTCAAGTAAGCCCGATACGTACGACTTATCATCTGTCGATATCAGTCGACAGAGGAGATTATAATCAAATCTCGTCAGAGGTATAGCTCTCCGGAAGTCTCCTGCAGTTATACTGTGACGCCATAATCTCACCATAAGCGCCTGCTGACAGCATTGCGATTATGTCTCCGCGTCTCACAGCGTTCAGTTTTATGTCCTTGACAAACACGTCGCTCGACTCACATATTGGCCCCACAACGTCATAAAGCTGCTCAGGCTCGTCACTTGTCAGGTTTATGGTTTTGTGGACTGCGTCGTATAATGCCGGGCGTATGAGGTCTGTCATTCCCGCGTCGACGATGGCGAACTGTTTCACTGCGCCTTTCTTCATGTAGTTCACTCTTGTGATGAGTGCGCCGCACTGTCCGACAACAGCCCTACCCAACTCGAAGTGTACGGTCTGTCCAGGGCGTAACTTCAGATGTTTGTGGTATGTGGCGAAATAGTCCTTGAAGTTTGGTATTGAGTTTTCCTGCGGGTTCTGGTAGTCGATGCCAAGTCCGCCTCCCACGTTGATGATTTGCAGTTTTATGCCGTCAGCCACAAGTTTGTCTTGCAGCTCGTTTATTCTCTCTGACAAAGCCACGAAATCCGACATATCCAAGATTTGGCTACCGATATGGAAGTGAAGTCCAATAAAGTTTACGTTCTTCATTGTGGATGACATCTTTATTATGTCTTCCATATCTTCCATTGCGATGCCGAATTTATTTTCAGCTAATCCCGTTGTGATGTTGGCGTGTGTATGCGCTCCAACATTTGGGTTGATTCTGAAACAGACATTTGACACTTTGCCTTTTTTTGCGGATATCTCGTTTATGACCTCGAGTTCAGGTATGCTCTCCACGTTGAAGCAGAATATGTTGTTGTCCACTGCGAGTTCAATCTCCCAGTCACTCTTTCCTACTCCTGCAAACACGATTTTCTCAGACGAGAAGCCAGCTTCCAAAGCTCTCTCTATCTCTCCTCCGCTGACACAGTCTATACCGAATCCGGCATCCTTGATGATTTTCAGCAACTTCAGGTTTGCGTTTGCCTTGATGGCATAGTGGACGAAATATCCGTCATACTTAGATACCTCGTCATTGATGCTTTTAAGCGTGTCGCGCAAAAGATTAGTGTCGTAGTAGTAATACGGAGTGCGAATGCCACTGAGTTTGTTTGTGTTTGCTATATCCATAAGTCAATCTCTTTACTTGTGTTTTGTAAAGACGTTTGTCATACCTGTTTTAATCAGTAAAACAATTTGTCGTTATTAATAATTGAATATGTATATCCGTGTTACGAATACATATTATTCTGTATCTTCCCGAATAATATGTATGTTTCCGAATAATGTGTCAGCCGTGTGTATGTCTATGTGCCGGCTGTTAATATATTACTATCATCCATCCAAAACCCTATGCCGGGCTTGGATGGATAATATATTACATTATTTATTGTTGAACAAATGGTCAGACAATGACTGAAGCGCATGCTTCTTGTCTTCCGCAGAGATAAGGAAGGAGATGTTGTGATTGCTGCCTCCGTATGAGATCATACGAACAGGAATATCTTTCAGTGCGTCAGTAGCCTTTGCCTCAAATCCCACGTTGTGGTAGTCAAGGTCGCCAACGACACAGATGATACACATATTCTCATCCACCTTAACACGTCCGAACTTCTTAAGCTCGTCTAATATGGCTGGCAGGTTGGTTGTGTTGTCGATAGTCACAGTAACCCCAACCTCGCTTGTCGTGATCATGTCGATGCTTGTCTTGTAGCTCTCGAAGATTTCGAACACCTTACGTAAGAACCCGTGTGCGAGCAGCATACGGCTTGACGTTATGTTTATTGATGTGATGTTATCCTTAGCGGCAACGGCTTTGATTTTCTTTGCCTCAGTCTCGTTGCTGATGATTGTGCCTGGAGCTGTAGGTTCCATAGTGTTAAGAAGTTTAACTGGTATACCAGCGAATTTAGCTGGCTGTACACAAGTCGGGTGAAGTATCTTTGCACCGAAGTAAGCCAGTTCTGCAGCCTCTTCAAAGTGCAAGTGGCTTACAGGGGATGTCTTGTCCACGAAACGTGGGTCGTTGTTGTGCATTCCGTCAATGTCTGTCCATATCTGAATCTCAGAAGCGTTGACTGCGGCGCCAATCAATGATGCGGAATAGTCTGAGCCGCCTCGCTGAAGGTTGTCGACCTCACCATAGGCGTTACGACAGATGAAACCTTGTGTGATATATATATCCTTGTTCTTGTTCTCGTCCAACTGAACCTGGATTTTCTCTCTGATGTACTGAAGGTCCGGCTCTGCGTTCTTGTCTGTTCTCATAAACTCGAGAGCAGGAATGAGCACTGCGTTGTATCCGTTCTCAATAAGATAATTAGTCACCATGTTAGTGCTGAGGATTTCACCTTGTCCGACAATTATCTTTTCTTCAAACATGGTAAAAATACCCTTGGTGAAAGAACGTAAGTAATCGAACTCCTGCTTCAGGAACTCAAGAGTCTTTTTCTTGAACTCATCTGTGTTGTAGAGCTCGTCAACATGTTTCTTGTATTTTTGCTCAAGAATATTGATTGTCTCCATTGCTCCCTCTGGATTCTTCTTATAGAGATAATCGGATATCTCAACCAATGTGTTTGTTGTTCCTGACATAGCGGAAAGAACGACGATTTTCTGCTCTCCGTCTGTTATCAGCTTTACGACATCCTTCATTCTCTGAGGAGTGCCTACAGATGTTCCACCAAATTTAAGTACTTTCATAGTGAATATATTGATTCTTTATATTTCTTTTATTTAATCAATGACTTCATCAGTGTTATGCTTCCTGATGATATTGTCAATCTCGGTTATATCACTCGGACAGAATCCGTCCAAATCTATCGGCTGAAGGTTGTGCTTGGACAGGTCTTCCCTCGTCCTGTTAGGCTCTGGCTTCACTGCGACGTTCTCGGTGTTGTCGGCGTTTTGTCTTTGTTCAGCATTCTGCTTAGCCTTTTCTTCCTCGGACTTACTCTCGAAGAACGTGACTTCCTCATCGCTGAGTTGTGACAAGTCGAACGACTCCGGCACGTTGAGCTCGCTGAGCGTGTGATCCTCACATCTGTATACTTTTCCCGGATACTTTGAGAGAAGATTCATGTTGTGAGTAATCATGATAACCGTTGAACCTGCTTTACATATATCTTGCAGCAGCTCTGTTATGTTGTTGCTTGTCTCTACATCGAGGTTACCCGTTGGCTCGTCAGCAAGAATCAGCTGCGGTTTGTTCAGTATTGCCCTGGCGATGCTGATTCTTTGTTGCTCACCACCACTGAGCTCGTTTGGCATTTTATAGCCTTTTGTACTCATTCCGACAAGTTCCAGCACGTCTTTTATACGCTGGTCCATCTCGTGCTTATCTTTCCATCCTGTGGACTTTAGCACAAATCTGAGGTTGGCTTCAACTGTTCTATCTGTCAGCAACTGAAAATCCTGGAATATTATTCCAAGCTTACGTCTAAGCTCTGGTATTCTCTTCTGCTTAATTTTTGTTATGTCAAACCCTAATACCTCAGCCTTACCCTCACAGACAGGAATCTCTGCGTAAATGGTTTTTAGCAAAGTACTCTTTCCTGAGCCTACCTTACCAGTGAGATAGATGAATTCTCCTTCGTTGACTGTGAAACTCACGTCTTTGAGAACCATCTGCGATTCTTGGTATATATTGACATTTTTGTAATCAATCAAAGTCATATAACATTCGGATTATCAATAATGAACATTATTTTGTTGACGTAAACACGAAGATATGTGAAATGTCTCTTCTTTATTAGTGCTTGTGCCAGTTAGGATCATGTCTTACTGCAAGCTCCTCGGCCAGATTCTCAATTGTCAATCCCTTTGAAGTCAAAAGGACGATGAGGTGATACAGCATGTCTGATGCCTCGTATACCAAACGCTCATTGTTGTTTGCCACGGCCTCGATGACTGCCTCCAACGCTTCCTCGCCAACCTTCTGGGCCATACGGTGACATCCGTCCTTGAATAAACTTGTTGTGTATGAGCCTTCCGGCATTTCCTCATGTCTTTTCTCTATAAATCTCTGAAGCTCTGCCAAGAACATCAGTGGGTTCTCATTCTTCTCGTTCCAACATGTGTCAGCGCCTGTATGACATACCGGTCCTTGCGGATTGACTTTAATCAGCAAAGTGTCCTTGTCGCAATCATTCTTAATCTCAACAACGTTGAGGAAGTTGCCGCTTGTCTCGCCTTTAGTCCACAATCTCTGCTTTGTACGGCTATAGAATGTAACTTTATTTGTCTCGACAGTTTTCTTATACGCTTCCTCGTTCATGAAACCAAGCATCAACACTTTAAGTGTCTTCGCATCCTGTATAATCGCAGGAACTAATCCGTCCATCTTATTGAAATCGATTTCCATATCGCTTACTTATTTTTTTTTGCGGAACTTTTTTATACCGTTCCATTTTTATTATAATCTAACAGATATTCCTTGTTCTTTCAAGTACGACTTGAGTTGAGGTATTGATATTTCACCGAAGTGAAACACACTCGCCGCTAACGCCGCGTCTGAGTGGCCATCCTTGAATGTGTCGTGGAAATGTTCTCTCGTTCCTGCTCCACCAGAGGCAATCACAGGTATAGTCAGAGTGTCTGACAAACGTCTGAGTGCTGCGTTGGCGAATCCTTTCTTCACACCGTCATGGTTCATGCTTGTGAATAGAATTTCACCGGCTCCTCTGTCATTCACTTCCTTCGCCCACTCAAAAAGGTCTCTTCCCGTATTCACTCGTCCGCCGTTCATAAAACAATTCCATGTTCCGTCTATGTCCGGTGAACCGTTTTCGTGTATTGTGTCGTCAATGCATTTCGCATCTATTGCCACCACACAAACCTGGCTGCCGAAATGCTTGGCTATATCGTCTATGAGAGACGGGGTCCTCAATGATGCGGAATTGATGCTGACCTTGTCAGCGCCTGCGTTGAGCAGTCGCTCCACGTCAGACAACTCGTTTATTCCTCCGCCGACTGTAAAAGGTATGTTTATCTCCTTTGCTATGCGCGTCACGAGTTGAGTGAACGTTTTTCTTCCCTCATGACTCGCTGTTATGTCAAGATAAACGAGTTCATCCGCTCCATTTTCCGAGTAAATCTTACCGAGTTCCACTGGGTCTCCCGCTGTACGAAGGTTGACGAAATTCGTTCCTTTAACTGTCTGTCCGTCTTTGATGTCAAGACAAGGTATAATTCTCTTTGCTAACACCTCAATTTGCTTTTATTGATAATTGACGTTTCTGTAAGTCTTGTGTTTGACCATTGTGACAGTGCTACAGGCACTTACATTCTTTTTGTCAGAGAAAACGTCTTAAGTCATTCATCTTTATTTTACCCTCATAAATGGCTTTTCCGAACACTACGGCTGGTATGCCTGCCGTATTCAGCTCTTCTATGTCCTCGACGCAACTGACTCCTCCACTCGCAATCAGGTGCATGCCAGGAAAAGTGCCTATGATTTCTTCATACAAATTCGTCGCTGGTCCTTGCAGCATACCGTCCTTCGAGATTTCTGTGCACAACACATTCTTGACTCCCTTGTCAGTGTATTTACGGAGAAAATCCATTAGGGTGTCATCGCTGTCCTCTTTCCACCCGTTGATGCTTATACGTCCGTTTTTAGCATCTGCGCCGAGTATTATTTTCTCCGCACCGTATGTCTCTAACCATTCTGTGAATAATTCCGGTTGACTGACAGCTATGCTGCCCACTGTTACTAATGAGGCGCCTGATGAGAAAGCGATGTCCAGATCCTCCTTAGTCTTTACTCCGCCGCCAAAATCAATAACCAGTGATGTGTGGTCAGCTATTTTCTCTATAGTCTTGTAGTTAACGATATGTTTTGACTTTGCCCCGTCAAGATCTACGGTGTGTAGTCTTTTCACGCCATAACTCTCAAACATCTTAGCCACCTCGACGGGATCCTCGTTATAGACTTTCTTTGTGTTGTAGTCACCTTGTGTGAGTCTTACACACTTTCCGTCAATGATGTCAATAGCTGGTATAATCTCAATCATGTTCAATTGTAGTTGATTCTGTATATCAGTTCTTGTTATGTCTTTTCTGCGTTGACTAAATCTCAAGAAAATTTCTAAGGATTCTCTCTCCTACGTCTCCGCTTTTCTCAGGATGGAACTGAGTGGCATAGAAATTCCCCTTGTGTAACGCGCTGCTGTATTGCTGAACGTAATCCGTGACTGCGATTGTGTCTTCACATAACGGCACGTAATAGCTATGAATGAAATACACGTATTCTGACTTCGTGAATCCCTTGAACAATTCACTCTTACAGTCTGTCAGTGTGTTCCATCCCATCTGCGGCACCTTGAGGTCTTTGCTGATAGGAGAGAAACGCTTGACGTCCACGTCAAAAACACCAAGGCAATTAGTATCATACTCTTCAGAGTGTTTGCAAAGAAGTTGCATCCCTATACATATCCCGAGTACTGGTTGCTCAAGTGAGACAATAACCTTGTCAAGTCCATGCTCTTTCAGATATGACATTGTGGTACTGGCTTCTCCCTGTCCTGGAAAAACAACCTTGTCAGCGGAAATAATCTCATTCGGATCATCAGTAAGCACATACTCGTATCCAAGTCGTTCAATCGCGTTTACGACCGAACAGATATTTCCAGCATTATATTTAATTATCGCAACTCTCATTTTGTAAAATTTTCAGGAATAACCCCATAATTGTTGCAAAGTTACATATTTTAATTGTAATTATGTGTGAATCTGACATAAAATAATTTATTATTGTGATTTTTTTCTTAATTATCTTCAAATGTTTTTTTTTTACGTAACTTTGCATTATTATTAAGTGACGATTTGTAAAAACGCTCACATGTGTCGTTTTGTCTTTAAAGAATTACGGCGCTTGTGTGTTTTTGCGTAGAATGTAATAAAGTCCTGAAAGGATTTGTATCCCTTGAGACTAGAATAAACAAACATATATGATTAGTACATATAAAGGCTCAGATAAGCTGAGTTATGTTATTGCGAACGACTACCGTCTTCTTCAGGTCATGAGTCGTTTTGGTATATCATTAGGTTTCGGAGAGAAAACCATAAGTGATGTTTGTAGACAATGTGATGTTGACACAGATACTTTTTTAGCTGTCATAAATTATATTTCCGGCTCCTTTAATTCATCTCAGACAAAGGTTGAGTCAATCAGTGTTCCGTCACTTCTGACATATCTAAAGGGATCTCACAGATATTTCCTTGAGTATCTCTTCCCTAATATCAGATTTAACCTTCTCAATGCTATTGATTGCTCTGTGAAAAATGAGGTGGCATTCCTCGTACTTAAGTTTTATGACGCTTATGTTGAGGAGGTGAGCAAGCATATGGACTATGAGGAGTCTAATGTGTTCACATATGTCCAGCAATTGATAAAAGGTGAGAGTGTGACAATCGAAGGTGGTCATCTGCTTAGTAGACATAATGAGTCTATCAACACGAAGCTGAAGGAACTTAAGAACCTGTTCATGCAGTACTATCCTCAGAAAGAGAATAATGACAGGCTGAATGCTGTGATTATTGCTATTTATCAGTGCGAAGAGGACTTGGATCTTCATTGTCAGATTGAGGATAATATATTCGTTCCAGCCGTACGACGTCTGGAGCATCAGAACAGACAAAAGAAGAGTGTTACAGAGAATTATGACTATGACGTGAATACTCAGTCGGGAACTGTATTGTCAGATCGTGAGAAAGACATCGTGATATGTGTGGCTAAGGGAATGTCTAATAAAGAAATAGCTGACAAACTGTTTTTGTCAGTAAATACGGTGACGACACACAGACGTAACATAGCAAGGAAATTACAGATTCACTCATCCGCTGGTATCACTATTTATGCTATAGTGAATAAACTTGTCACTCTTAGTGAGGTTAATATGTGATTTTCGCACTTACAATAAAAAGGACATGAGTAACTTGTCAAAAGTTGCTCATGTCTTTTTTTGTTATTACAATCCTTGTAATGTGAAAAAGTTGTGACATGATCTTCCATGTCACAACTTTTTGTTTATCCGAGAAAACTTAATAATACTCCGGCAGCGACAGCTGAGCCGATCACACCAGCCACATTAGGACCCATTGCGTGCATAAGCAGGAAGTTGCGTGGGTCAGCTTGCTGTCCAACAGTTTGGCTTACTCTGGCCGCCATTGGTACGGCGCTCACACCTGCAGAGCCAATCAGAGGATTGATTTTTTCCTTCAGGAAAAGATTCATGAATTTTGCCAACAAAACACCTCCGGCACTTCCACAGCTGAACGCCAATATACCTACGCAAAGAATACTAATGGTTTGCATATTGAGGAAAGCTTCCGCGGAAGCTGTCGCTCCTACCGTTATACCCAGGAAGATGACGATAATATTGTTAAGTGCGTTTTGAACTGTGTCACTCAGTCTGTCTACCACGCAGCTCTCTTTCATGAGATTGCCGAACATAAGGCAACCGATGAGAGGTGCTGCAGAAGGAAGTGTCAAAGACACCAGAATAGCCACGATTATTGGAAAGATGATTTTCTCCTTCTTACTCACAACTCTCAGCTGGCTCATTCTAATCTTACGTTCTTTTTCCGTAGTTAGGAACTTCATGATGGGTGGTTGTATGACTGGAACCAGAGCCATGTAACTATATGCCGCTACCGCCACAGGTCCAAGAAGTTCTGGAGCAAGTTTAGTCGTAAGGAATATTGCGGTCGGACCATCAGCACCGCCGATTATTCCAATTGATGCGGCTTGTGCCGGTGTGAATCCGAGAAAATCCATCTGCATAACTATGAACGTGGCGAAGATACCGAGTTGAGCGGCAGCTCCAAGCAGCAGACTCTTTGGATTTGCGATAAGAGGACCGAAATCGGTCATCGCACCCACTCCGATGAATATCAGACAAGGATAGATACCTCCCTTGACACCGATATACAACCAGTCTAATATTCCGCCCTCGGCCAGTACATGTCCATAGCTGTGATAGAAAGGACTGTTTTGGTTCAGAAACTCGTCATTCCATAATTCCGTGTGATACAAGTTTGCACCTGGAAGATTTGTCAATATCATACCGAATGCTATAGGTAACAAAAGAAGAGGCTCATATTTCTTGTTTATTGCAAGATAAAGCAACAGACAACCTATACATATCATTACGATATTCTTCCAACCGTCACCAGACAAGATTGCTGTGAACCCCATCTCGTTATAAAACTTTTCCAGTCCATAGCTTAGACTGAAATCGCTTGCCATGATAGGTAACGAGAATATGAGGATGACAAATGTCAGAAAATAGATTTTTTTATTCATATATCATTTAAAGTTTGTTTGTCATAGTACTCACGTTTCTTTATTCCAGTTCGATAAGATTTTGTCCGTTCTGAACTTGCTCGCCTTCTGCCACCATTATTGCTTTTATCTTACCAGAGCATTCCGTAGTGATACTGTTTTCCATCTTCATGGCCTCAAGTAAGAGAACGGTGTCACCGGCATTCACTTGATCTCCAATCTTGACAGTTATCTTCGTGATTTTTCCAGGAAGAGGAGACATCACCATATTGTTTCCTATTATAGGTGCCGCAGGTTTTGTGTTATTCACATACTCTGGAGCTTGAGGTGCTGGCTTAGGAGCAATCACGGCTTCAGCTGCTACGAAGTCAGAAACCATTTCCACGAGAAGGTCTCCTTGATTCACGTTTTGTCCGACAGTGACAGCCACGTGTTGCACTGTTCCGTCCACCTCTGAGACTATATCGTTTGCCATTTTCATAGATTCAATGACAAGAAGAGTCTCTCCGCATTTCACATGTTGTCCGTCGGCCACCAAAATCTTTGTTATCGTTCCGGGTAACTCAGAGTTAACGTTTGCATGTCCTCCGGTTTGCACTTTAGGATTTACCGATGGGACAGCGGGACGAGGCCTACCCGATTTTTGTTGTGGAATGTCAACATTATACGTTTGTCCGTTGACAGACACCTTCAACAACTCTGGAGTCTGTTCCTCGACTATTACGGAATAATCCTGATTGCCTATTTTGAATTTAAATTCTTTCATCACTTATTTGTTTAAATTGTCTTTATGATTTTAGTGATATGTGCAATACACACACACACGATAGTCATAACAGTATCTTGCCTAAGATAATTACCTGATTAATTAAATCTGTTATTATACAGAATGACATGTCTACAGTCTCTCATTAAGCTCAGCGTGCCATGCAGAGTTCGGGTTGTTCTTTATTGTTAGGACCCTATTCTCTCTATTATTCTTCTCATAATAATAGAGGTACAAAGCCACAGCCACGGCAGCTTTCTCTTCCTCGCTTGCTTTGTCAAACGCTTTTGCTTGCTTACGTTCCTTGTAGTCCGTTGTCACGTTAATGGCTTTGGCTGTTGTCTTCCTTCCAGTCGCGCTGAATAATTGCAGAACAAGGATAAGCAGAATAAGTATGACAAACACAACGCCTATACCCAATCCTGTCATCAGCCAAGCCTGAGTCCAGTCTGTTGTTAGCAAAATCATGTTACTAATCTTTTATAATGGAATATTTCCGTGCTTCTTAGCCGGGTTCTTAAGTTTCTTATTCTCTAACTGTGCCAATGCCCTAATCACTCTGAAGCGTGTGTTACGAGGCTCAATCACGTCATCTATATAGCCGTATTTTGCGGCTTGATACGGATTGGCGAAGAGTTTTGTATATTCATCCTCTTTATCTTTTATGAATTGTTTAGCCTCTTCAGTTTTTCCTTCCTCCTTAAGTGCTTTCGCCTCTTTAGCGTAGAGAACGGAAGCCGCGCCACTTGCTCCCATGACAGCAATCTCCGCAGATGGCCATGCGTAGTTGATGTCACCTCTGAGTTGCTTACATGACATGACGATATGTGAGCCGCCGTATGATTTTCTCAACGTAACCGTGACTTTAGGAACTGTTGCCTCTCCGTAAGCATATAAGAGTTTTGCTCCGTGCAATATCACGGCGTTATATTCTTGAGCTGTACCAGGTAGGAATCCCGGAACATCGACAAGAGTCACGATAGGTATGTTGAAAGCGTCACAGAATCTCACGAAACGGGCTCCCTTCCTACTGGAGTTACAGTCGAGCACTCCTGCGAGTTGTTTAGGTTGGTTAGCCACCACACCCACAGACTGTCCGTTAAATCTCGCGAATCCAACAATAATATTCTTAGCGTAGTTTGGTTGTACTTCAAAAAACTCTCCGTTATCCACGATACCCGTTATGACCTCATACATATCATAAGGCATATTAGGGTTGTCTGGAATAATCTCATTAAGATAATCCTCCATTCTGTTCACCGGATCCGTACACTCCACTCGAGGTGTCTTTTCCAGGTTGTTCTGTGGAATATAGCTGATAAGAGTTTTTATCATTGCTATAGCCTCTTCCTCCGTAGCTGCAGTGAAATGTGTGACACCGCTCTTTGTGGCGTGAACGCTTGCGCCTCCAAGTTGTTCTTGAGTCACCACCTCTCCGAGTACAGCCTTCACAGGTCCAGGTCCAGTGAGGAACATATATGACGTGTTCTCTACCATCAGTGTGAAATCCGTCAGTGCAGGTGAATATACAGCGCCGCCAGCACATGGTCCCATGATGGCAGAAATCTGAGGTATCACACCGCTTGCCATGATGTTACGCTGGAAAATCTCTGCGTATCCAGCCAAGGCATTGATACCCTCTTGAAGTCTTGCCCCTCCTGAGTCGTTCAGTCCGATGCAAGGGACGCCGACCGTCATTGCCATGTCCATCACTTTACATATTTTGCTGGCGAGCATTTCAGACAAAGAACCTGCGCTTACGGTGAAGTCCTGTGCGAAGACATAGACCAGACGTCCTCCGATTGTACCTGAGCCGGTAACAACTCCGTCTCCAAGATAATGTTTCTTATCCATGCCGAAGTTAGTACAGCGATGCTCTACAAACATATCCATTTCCTCGAAGCTACCTTCGTCAAGAAGCAAATCGATTCTTTCTCTGGCAGTCAACTTTCCTTTCTCATGTTGTTTATCTATAGCTTTGTCACCACCACCCACACGAGCTTTTTTCCGAAGCTCTATTAACTCTTGTATTCTTTCAGTTTGTTTTGACATTTTTCTTAGTATTTCTGGTTAGTCGAAAAATAATTCCTGAGCTATTATTACACCTGTTATTATTTATTCTGAGGCTCACACAATTCTGTGAGAATTCCCGCTGTGGTTTTCGGATGCAAAAATCCTATTGACATCTTCTCAGCACCAGGTCGAGGAGTCTTGTCGATAAGTCTTATGCCTTTTCCCTCTGCCTCTACGAGAGCGTCTGCCACTCCGTCCTCAACGGCGAATGCCACGTGATGAACACCCTTACCACCGTTCTCAAGCCATTTTGCTATAGGACTGTCGTCTGACGTCGGCTCAAGAAGTTCCAGCTTCACCTCGCCGACCTTCAGAAAAGCAGTTTTCACTTTCTGGTCAGCCACTTCTTCCACTGCGTAGCATTTCAGTCCAAGAACATTCTCAAAATAAGGCAATACTTCTTCGATATTTTTCACGCCAATACCGAGGTGATCAATTCTCGAGATTTTCATAATTCAGTAAGGTTTTGATGTTAGTTGATTTATTATAATTACTCTTTATCCAGATACATTAATAATGCTTTTGCAATAATGTACTTCGCCGATGGCGTAGCCACACTAACGTGTCTGTGTCACGGTATCTTAAGCAAATATATATTTTATTGCAAAAAAAAAAAAAATTGGTCACTTTTTTTTTTATATTTATTTTTTCACGGTCCTCAATGCTTTTGTGTATCATAAGTTGTGCAAATCTTGTTAATATTTCTTATCCTCATAGTCTTTATGTCAAAGAATTAGGTTCGAGTTGAGAGCTGGACTATCAAAATGATGATTAAAGGAAATCAAAGATGATTTAAGTTGCATACTTTGTGATGATTTTCAATAACTTACGCAAATACATCAGCAATATTAATAACCTTAAAGAACGTTAAATCCCCGTTATCACGGGAAAATTACGGGAAAAATATTTGTATTCCCGTGGCATTATTCTTACCTTTGTAGCCAGAAT
>CALCEL010000016.1 GCA_937900485.1 uncultured Prevotellaceae bacterium | reverse complement strand
AGCGGCAACGGCGGCAGCACCGACAACGGAGGCAACGGCCAGAGCAACACCGGCGACGGAGAGGACCTCAACGTATAAAAAAAACGAAGAAATGATTATGAGCGAGACAGTAACACAGTTCATCATATCCCTCGTTGGATGCAGCGCAGTAGCGGGTCCGATAGGCGCATGGCTCGGTTCGAGACTTACGGCCGAGAAGTATCGGGTGGAGGTGGAGAGACTGAGAGCAGAGGTGCGCCATCAGGTGGCAGACGCATGCAGCAGCGAGCTGGACAACGTTCGCAAGTCGAACGATATGCTGGCTGACGTCTGTACTCAGCTCAAGAAGGAAACCGACAAACTCAGAAAAGATGTTGACAAACTACGCAAGGCCGTCGAGAAGATTCCTTCTTGCCCTTACAGTGCTGACTGCCCTGTCAACAGGAAGCTGCTCAGTGACGAAGAAGGCAAGGCGGGAGGATGTGAAGCAAAGTAGCATCCGGACGGCAACCTCGTCGGACTCAACGACTGCGGCAATAACGTCCACCCGACGAACGGAGGCATCGACCAAGGTAGCGGACAGGCATATCGAAACTTCGGATCTGAAAGGCTCGCGTACCGTAAACCAGTCAATGCAGTTCGTCATCTTCGACACGGACAAAGAGGCAGACCCCGTCACGGGGCTGCCACCCGTGAAACTCGTGGCGTGGCAGGCACAAAAGACGGTCGAACGACAAGGAGAGAAGCATGTGGATGAGGACTGCATAAGCTTCGGGGCGACCGTCGGGGACACAACGACGCTGACGGCCGCCGCAAGCGCGAAAAGCCACGCGACAGCCGAAGCTGAGGTGCACAGCCAGACCGTCAGCACTACGTCGCGGCAGATAATACGACCGATACTTTTCTTCCTGGCGTCCGTGCTCCTGCTCCTGGCAGCGTCCTTACTTACGATAGAACTTAAAAACAGAAGGTAAAAATGAATAATCTGACAATCACAAGAACCAACGGCAATATCCCGGCTCAGACCGAGGGCGAGGACCACATCAGCGGACTTCTCGTCTATGTGCCCGCTGCGGCCAACATCCCGTCGGGCTTCTCTACCGAAGCCGTTCAGGAAGTACGAACCATCAACCAAGCCGAAGACCTCGGCGTCGAGGCCGACAGTCAAGACTGGTTCATCCAGATGATACACTACCAGTTGAGTGAGATTTTCCGCGTGAACAGTAAAATCACTCTCTACGTGGGCATCTATGCTAAGAAGCATACGCCAGACTTCGCTGAGATTAAGGCCGTGCAGAACTATGCCGACGGTCGCATCCGACAGATTGGCGTATGGGACGGTACGACAGCACCTACGGCGGCAAACATTGCTCTCATCGAAGCACAGGCCGATGCCCTGGAGCTGGAGAATGCGCCTCTGAGTGTGGGCTATGCGCCTAAGGTGGCAAGCGTGACAGCTTTACAGGCCTTGACTCTGACGGGGGGCAACTCTGAGCGTGTGTCGGTCATCGTGGCACAGGAAGGCAGCGGAACGGGTGCATCTCTCTACACTGCAACGGCGAACAATACCGACCACAATTCGGTGTCATGTATCGGAGTGTGGCTCGCCCATGTGGCACAAGCTAAGGTCAACGAAAGCATTTCGTGGGTGAAGACATTCCCAAGCGGCATCAGTCTGCCAGCCTTAGGCGACGGCACGCTCATCCGCTCGATTGACAAGGCCGTCATCGAACAGCTTGACCAGAAGCGTTTCCTGTTCTTGACCCCTATAGTGGGCGTGAGTGGTTCGTACTGGAACGATTCGCACAACTGCGACGTGGCAACATCGGACTATGCTTACATCGAAAGGGTGCGCACCATGGATAAGGCTGTGCGCGGCATCCGTGCCAACCTGACTCCGGAACTTGGCGGCAACATCTACATTGATGCCGAGACGGGCAAGATGCAGCCCTACACCGTCAGTCACCTTGTAACAACGGCTAACGCAGCCCTTGAACAGATGGAGAAGGACGGCGAACTTTCGGGCTACGTGGTGGAGATCGACGAAGACCAGGATGTGCTCACCACATCGACAGTGGAAGTCGTGATCAAGAACGTGCCTGTGGGAGTCATGCGGACCATGAACGTGAAAATCGGATTTGTGAAGACAGTATAAAAACGTAGCAGGGAGCTATCGGCCTTAGTAAGTCACAGGTTGTCATAGCTCCCATTAAACCAATCAGATTATGATAAACAACGGAATACCAATGGTCAACGGTACGCTCTACTCATGGGCTGACATCGTAGCAACGATAGCCGGCGTACCCGTAACAGGAATAACAGCCATAGAGTACGGAGACGAGCAGGAAGTCGTCAACAAGTACGGAGCAGGTCGCCACCCAGTGGGACGTGCCAAGGGTCGCATCACACCTACTGCCAAGATTACACTCTATCAGGAGGAAGTCGAGGCGATACAGGCACAGGCACCTAACGGACGCATTCAGGACATCGCTCCGTTCGACATCATCGTGACGTACATTCCAGAGACCGGACTTGTACACACCGACAAGATGAGGAACGTGCAGTTCGTCAAGAACACACGCGCATGGAAAGAAGGTGACACAGGACAGGAGGTAGAACTTGACCTGCTCCCTTCACACATCGAGTGGGGCTCTAAATAATTAGAAATGTATGTAGTTAAATCACCAAAGGGTCTTCCTCCCCCTCCTAAACCGGAAGGCCGCCCCCTTCGGGGGTCGGGGGGCTACACTATGACAGAAATAAAGAAAGATTGTGCCTTGACCATCGACGGTGGAGTGACAGAACAGCAGATACAACAGTGGAAGGCTCAGCATGGCAAGGTAATCCGCATCGATGTAGTGGAAGGCGAAGAGTGCCACATCGGCTACTTCAAGCGACCATCACTCGAGACTATGCGTGCCACGGCATCCATCGGTAAGACGGACGAGTTCAAGAGCTCAGAAATCATGTTTGACAACTGCTGGCTCGGAGGCTCTGAATACCTTCGCAAGGATGCAGTGTTGTTCCTTGAGACAGTCAAGCAGCTCAGCACATTGTTCCAGAGCTGCATGTCAAGCATAAAAAACTTGTAGAGGCACACCTGTTGTCGGATGATGACGACAAGGACACGTTCGACAAGGGTTGTGCCCTCATACAGGCAAACCTCCATGTCAACCCCACAGAGGGCACATACGAAAAATGGGCGCAGCATTACGCTTACGCCCTATGGATAGAGAAATGGAGACTGAAGAACCAGACTGAGGCGATTGCCCGTCTGTTAGGTGGAGATCCTAATGAAACCAGACCCACCATGGGAGATATCCACCGTCGTCATCGGTGAAGCAAGCCTTCATGAGCTTGTAGAATAGACGAAGCAAGGCTATGATGCCTATGGTCTTCAGAGACCACTGGAAGATAGTCAGACCAATGCCGTCGGCTGGCTCGTAAATGATTTTGATTATTTCCCAAATATTAGTCATAGCAACTTGTTGAATTAGTTGCTGCAAACGTAAACATTAACAGTCATATATGCAAACATTTGATTATCTTTTTAAGATAGGCGGCGATTTTTCCGCTACAATACATGGTATGACAGAAGCCACAGGTGCATTCACGGCAAAAGTGGAGTCTGCCAAGACCGGCATTGAAAGACTGGTGGGCAAGGCAGCATCGTTCAACATCATGGTTGAAGCCGTAGAAAAGACGGCACAGGGCTTTGAAGAAGTGTCTCGGGCGGGCATAGACCTCGACTCTCAGATGCACGACCTGTCAGCGGTGGCTGGTGTCACCGGCGACAAGTTGAAGGAGATAGAAGGCTACGCACGTGACAGTGCCAAGGCATTCGGCACGGATGCAGGTGTGGCAGTGGAAGGTTATAAGCTCTTGCTTTCACAGCTCACTCCCGAACTGGCGAAGTGTCCGGAAGCACTCAGCGAGATGGGACGCTCCATACAGGTGACATCAAAGCTCATGGGTGGTGATGGCGTTGCAGCTGCACAGGTTCTGACAACCGCCATGAACCAGTACGGCGTATCGATGGACGACCCAATCAAGGCAAGCAAGGTCATGGCTCAGATGATGAACACCATGGCGGCGGCAGGTCAGGCAGGTTCAGCCGAACTGCCGGCCATAAGCGCAGCTCTCCAGCAGGCAGGTATGGCAGCCAAGGCAGCCAACGTGTCATTCGAGGAGACCAACGCAGCAATCCAGGTACTCGACAAGGCAGGCAAGAAAGCCAGCGAGGGCGGTGTGGCTCTCCGCAACACGCTTGCCATCCTCGGACAAGGTCGTTTCCTTCCGAAGGAGACACGCGAGGAACTGGAGCGTGCAGGAGTGGATGTCATGGCACTTGCCGACAAGAACCGCACCCTCAAGGAACGTCTCGAACTCCTCAAACCAGTACTCAACGACTCGGCTCTGTTCTCGAAGCTCTTCGGCATGGAGAACGCCAACGCAGCACGTGCACTCGTGCAGGGTACGGAACAGCTCGAAGCATTCACACAAGCCGTGACCGGAACAAACAGCGCAGAGGAACAGGCGGCGGTCATCATGGACAGCTACGCAGAGAAGCAGGCGAGAATACAGCAACAGATTGAAGACCTCAAAATATCGTTCTTCAACATGACTGGCGGTTTCTCCATGTACATAAGTACCTTCGCTCAGACATTAGTACCTATATCCCAGATAGCACCCCTCTTCAAGGGAGTGCACTCCGTAGCCCGTGCAAGCATGAACGGCATCATGAGCATAACACGCATGACGTGCCTCCGCTCCGTGGTGTATGCCAAGATAGCATCCAAGGGCATCAGCCTTGCCATCAAGAGCATTCCGTTCATAGGCTGGGCAGCCATAGCGATAGAGGCAATCATGCTGCTGTGGGAGAAGTGCAAGTGGTTCAGGGAAATCATCTTCACCATCGTTGAAGCCTGTAAGGTACTCGGTGCATGGCTCATGGACGTATTCAAAGGAGCCATCGAGTGGGCACAGGGAGCGTGGGAAAGCATCAAAGGGTTCTTCTCGAAGCTTTGGGACTTCGTGGTCAGCGTGTTCACGCGCATCAAACAAGTGTTCCTCACGTTCTATGCTCCGCTCATTAATGCATTCAAGTATGTTTACAGTCTCCTGAGGAAGTGGTTCGGCGACATCTTCGACTGGATAGAGAAGAAGATAGACCAGGTACTCAACTACTTCATCAACCTCTACAACCGCATAGCCAAGGCTCTCAACTGGAAAAAGATCATGGAGCGTGGCAAGGCTGACGCAGAGGCATCATGGAAGGAAGACCACCCGACAGAGAATATACGGCTCGCATCAGAGAAGGGCGGTAACTTTACTCTGCCACAGACAGGAAACGTTGACCCGACATCTGGCTCGCTCTCTTATGCCACAAAGGCGGGTTCATCAGGTTCGGAAGGCTCAGGTGCTGGCAAGATACACAACGTATCCATCAGCGTGCAGTCACTTGTCGACCGCATGGAGATACACGCCTCCAACCTACAGGAGAGCGCTGAGAAGATAAAGGAAGTAGTGGCAGAAGCTTTGCTCTCGGCGCTCAACGATGCGAACTTGGCAGTGTAATTTCACTTTTCACTCTTCACTCAGTAATTGAATATTAAGAACTACGCTATATGATACCAACATCATTCAGATTTGTGGCTCTCGGAGCTGCCCACCAACTCAAGGGCTATCTCTACGGTTTTAAGCCGTCGAGGACTGCGCCCGCGCCATCATGGACCGACAGCGGCGCGGTGGTGGAGTCGTTCGACGTGGGGTCGCCAATAACCGACCCGGCGTATTGGGCTGACCGTTATGCTCTGTGCACTCTCACGTTCAGAAAGCAGGGGGGCGAGCAACTCGTCATGAACGATGCGGTGGTTGCGATCAGCAGGAAGAAGAATGTGATCAGCACACCAATGGTGGGTATGACCGGCACAATTAAGGAGTATGTCAATGCGGAGGATTACCAACTGAGCATCAATGTAGGGGTGCAGGCCGTTCGCGATGGAGTGTTGACGGACGAATATCCTTCGGAGGGAATCAGGCAACTGCGTTCGTTTTTCGATACGGACGAGGCTATTAAGGTCAATTCGGCTTTCCTGGAGATATTCGACATTGACAATATCGTGATAACGGGGTTTGCTCTTACTCAGATGACGGAGAGTAACTACCAACAGATTAGCATCTCGGCACTGAGCGATGACGATTATAATGTGTATAGTGAGGAGTATTAACGTAACGCCATAAAAGAACCAGAGGATTATGGATATAACATTTTATAAGCATAAGCTCGTAATTGAGTTTCTTCCTACGGTGTCATTGTCACGTCTGGAAGTCAAGAATGAAAAGTCATACACACTGTGTCTCTCATGGTTGGTGTGGACGATAGATGTATCGACAGTAGTAAAGAATGACTCATGTACAGACTAACGGCAAAGGTGACGATCAGAGGCTCACGGTTGTGGGTGCTGCGTCATGTGACGGAGGCGGAGATTGTCCGCGATACGGAGCAACTGACAGACATGTGCAGGCTGACGATGCCGAAGCTCATCACGTGGGACGGTAAGAAGGAGATACCAGTGAGACGCGGAGATGCTGTCACCGTCGAATTGGGGTACGATGACAATTTGCAGGTGGCGTTCTCGGGATATGTGCGCGAGGTAGGTTTTAAGCGGCCTGTAGTGTTGACTTGTGAGGATGAAATGTACTGTCTGAAGGGGATGGCTACCAACAAGAAGGCCTATAGAAACGTGGACATAGAGACATTGCTGAAGGACCAGGGACTGACGAATGTGCGTGTGTTCGGAGAGCAGAGGCTCGGACAGTTCAGGGTGACGGACAACACGGTGGCGGCTCTGCTTGCAAGGCTTAAACAGTCGGGGGGGCGTTCGTTCTTCAGGCAGGAAGACGGGGAGGCAGTGCTCTACTGCGGTGTGATTTTTGACCGTGAGGACAGCCGCTGTCAGGTTCTCGAAACGGGGCGCAACATCATTGCCGATACGCTGAAGCAACAGAAGGCGGACGACATGCGCATAAACTTAAAGGCGGTGAGTCTGATGCCGAATGGCAAGAAGGTGAAGATCGAACTGGGTGACAAGGATGGGGAGAGGCGCACGGTGCATGCTTACAATAAGTCGGAAGTGGAACTGAAGGCATGGGCACAGCAGGAACTCGACGATCCTTCCTGTCTATATGGGAAAAACTGAAGGATTTCTCACTGCCATACAGCACCGAGAAATCCTAATGACCGATTTGGGTTTAATTAAATCTTCTTGCTGATTCTTTGCCAATTCAAACAAATGTTCCAAATCGTTTACTGTTATTGTTGGATGGGGCTCATAGTCTTCATTGCAAACAGCCAAAAGGCAGTCTACCAATACTCGATATAAATCATTGTCAAAGTTGGTCTTGGCAATAGAGCGTTTGAAGTCCCATACTAGACTTGCATATCTCATTGTTAAAAGAGGATTACTTGTCTCCTTATAACGCTGTTCCCAATATAAAATAGCATTGGGGTTATTTGAGCGAATGACGGTATATAAAAAGGGTTCCCATTTTCATCTGAAAGAGTGATCCTAGGACCATAGTAAAAATTCCCCCATGGATTATTTGCATGTTGGGGCTGTAAGCCAAATGCAAGAATTTCATATTCATACTCAGGATTGTTTTTCTCACATTCTTCCACTGCAGATAGAGCCCCCTCAACATCATGCATATAGAATCCTTTTTTGTCTATTGTGTCAAATTTAGACAATGCTTCTTTGATGGTCATATTATTCTATGGCTGTAAATAGTGATTATATATTTTGTATTGAAGCATAAATATCTTTACTTCTTATCTCCAAACAGCAGTTTCAACTGCTTATCAAAGTCACTCATGATTTCTCTATCTTGAATGACACGGAACTTGTCATATTCTGTGAGTGCCTTTTCTACCGCCTGTTCGTGAGTCACGCGACCTGCATCAGGAAGTAGTGGTCGGTTGTTCAACTCCATATAGCGTTGTAGAAGAGCCGACCAGTCTGCCATTGTCATCAAGATATGATCTTCTGCACGTTGCTCTGCAATGTCGATAAAGGCATTGCTCAACCTGTTCAACGAATCAACTTCCTTTTCGCTGAGATAGTTCTTGGCCACAGTAACATCCGATTTCACAACTCTTCCATCTGGCGCATTTTTCCATGTTGTCAATCCCATGTGAGGGCGTTCAGCATCCGCACGGTCATAGATAATCTCGGCAGCAGTCTGTTTTGTTACCGCATAATGCATCATATTCTGTACAGTCTTGAAGAACAACTGCGTTTCTTCGGAATCCTTATCATAGTCGGAACTACACTCACTGTATATGTCTGTAATCTTCTGATAATAACGTCGCTCACTGATTCGTATCTCGCGGATGCGGTCAAGCAAATCATCAAAGTAGTCTGCCCCAAATACGTTCTTTCCCTTCAGGCGTTCATCATCCAACACAAAGCCTTTGGTAAGATATTCTTTCAGAACTTGTGTTGCCCAGATACGGAACTGAGTAGCCTCGTAGCTATTCACACGATAACCTACGGCAATGACCACATCGAGGTTATACATCATCACCTCACCAGACCATTTGTCCGAAGGTAACAAAATTTTTTTGTAAGCATCGGACAAATGGAGTTCACCGCTTTCTTCTATCTGTGACAGATGATAGCTAATGTTCTGTTGAGTCACCCCAAATAACTCTGCCATTCTCTGTTGTGAAAGCCAGAAAGTATTGGTGTCGAAGATAACTTGAACCTGTACTTTCCCATGTCCACTTCTATACATGAGTACTGAAGACTCCATGCTTCTCACAGCAACATCTGGAGTCATGGTCGCACTGAAATATTGCTGAGCAGCCTTCACCATCTCTTTCTTTTGGTCGGCATTCATAGCCACAGCCATACAGGCCGCACGAGACAGACGGATGCTCGTCACCTCTCTGACTGCACCACTGCCCAGTTCTGCCATCTCTGTTATCTCCACGAAATGCTCGCCTAGATGATAGCCTTTCTGTGAAGTCCATGCCTGTGCCTTAGCAATGACACGCTCAAAGTTCCAGTATTTGCCATAGCCCATCACTCGCGCCAACTTGCGTGAGTTCCACCATTCCTTGCCATCAGCATCAACCTCTCTTAACTGTTCGAAAGGAGATTGCAGTTCGGGGATGTTATTGTTATTCTTCATGTTATAATATGTTCCTTTCCTTCTATCCGGAATATCACAAACTATGCTGTGCTATTTCTTATTTCTCTTCAATTTGACATATGCTTATTCCATTTTTGCTTCAAATAGAATCATACCATCCGTACCTTTTCCAATCGTAGAAACATATAAGTCTTCTCATATAGGTTGAATAGTTGCTCCTTTTTACCAGATATTTATTAAAAAATAATTTGATAAAAACCTTTAAAGAATCCATTTCGTCCTCTTGAACATTTAAGTAAGGAATTAGAGCGATAGCTTTCCACTCTTGCTCCTTATATTTTTCGATTGCCTCACTCAAGCTTAATTGTTTATCTTCTGGAGAGAAAGTATAAAACTGAAAATCCTTTAGCGAAAAGAGTGGAATATTAATTCCTAGTTGATTATTATCATAATCTGCTTTTGAGTTAATTCCTATTTTTGACAGATATTTGTATATGGGTAGGAATGATGTCTTTTGCCCTCCACGACGTATATTTGGGATACTCTTCGTTAGAACTTGAACAGCATCTAAGTCTTTATCATCTATAATATCTTCTAGAATGTTTATAGCCTTCAATCCTGTATATCCAACTGCAGATTTGTACTTTGAAACTGCTCCAAATCCATATACAACTTGAATGTTTGAGTTTTGGTCAATCTTTTCCCCTGGTAGAACATATAAATGTTTCTCAGGCTTTTCTGATACAATTATATTATAAAACTGCTTTTTATATTCACGTAGGAGATTAGCAGGAATAGTACGTTCATACTTACTGAGGCATTCAAAGACTCTCAAATAGCTATTTGTCTCTATTCTTGTTACAGGTAACACAATATCGTTATTTAGTGATATACTATGGCTATCAATTTTAAAAACTTCAGTATCAGAAATCTGCCAATCAACAAATATCAAATTGTCCCTTAGCTTATCCAGATTTTTCTTGTCCATGCAACAAACTAATGAGCGCAAAAGATCCATTATGTTAATATCAGATATTGAGTATCCCATAAAGACGATAGGATGTTCAATAAAAATTGTAATCATTTTAGCTGCCAAATAGGCATTCTTTTCATTATAATCTTTGTAGTCAGATTCAGTGAGAACCATACTGGATGGCTCTCTTAAACATCCATGTATCTTATATATTTCTCCAATGTTGAATGTTGGAGCAAAAATTAGTTCTTGTTGTCCTATATACGGAGTGAATTTGGGGAACATCCTCTCTGCTGTGTCATCCCAATTTGTAGTAATAATACCATCAATACACAGTTTCTGAAGCATAGCTATTTCATCAGCATATTGAGAAGGAAAGTCTTCCGACGACTTCGTTTTCAAATAATCTGAAATTTTAATTTTAAGCAATATGCTTTGATCTGTTATGTCATCTGCATATTTTTTCTTTGTTTCATCCGTTTCTGGTAGATTCCAAAAATCATTTGTCAGATCTTTTGCTATATGCGTGGCAATTGTAGGCAAACTATCCGTATTAAGTACAGAGAAATATTGATTTATATGTTTGGGCGCAAACATTTCAAGAATACCACGCCAATCAGGAGTGTTTATGTAATGACGAGAAAAACCTGACCCTAAAAAAAGAAAGGGGGCATGTTTCTTTGAAACTAATTTCTGCATCAATTCTTCTTTTGTCATATTGTAACCTTTAATTAATTATTTTTTACAAAATTATACCACGATGTCGTTACACTCTATCAACAACATTCTCCAGACTATTCAACTTGACCAGCATGAAAGCCATGCGTTCATTGCCCCAATACTTATTGGGGATGTCTTTGACGTTGAATTGCAACTTTTGCAAGTCAGCATCAGTATCACTTGGCTTTCTTATTCGAATCATGAAGTAGGCTGAATGACTGGGAGCATCAGGATAGTTCCCTTCTACCAACTTTTCCTTTGTCCATACATCATGCTTTGTACGGACAATCTTACAGAGATTGCCCACGAATTTCTCTCCCTTGACATACAAGAGCAAATACTTCGCTTGATTCCATGGAGAATCGGCAATTTTTTCCAAAGGTATGTTATACCAAAGATTGTCAAATGTCCATTGACGTTTCTCTTCGCTGCCGGCAACAGCAATCATCACCAAATCATCTGCCCCCTTAGGCAAAGGAGCTAATGTTCCAACGTTCGGCAAATCTTCTACTTGCAACTCGGTGTCAAGTGCAAAAGGCTCACTTACATGGAAATGACTCCTAATGTTTTGCAATACAGCCTCATTATCTGTCATCTCTTGCTCAATGGATGCTTGTCTGACATTGAGAGCATTCCAAATACTCTTGCTAATGTCATCACACTTCATCAACGCAAGAACCAAATAGTTCTTGTTTGCTTTTGAACGATATAGCTTGCCATTTAATTGACTGAAATTCTCTTTCAAGAAACGATAGCAATCCATACCATCACGAGGTTGAATAGTACGGAATGTATAGAGTTGATTGAATGTGTCTTGTATTTTTTCTCTAAATTCCTTACGCACATATTCTCTCCAAGTCGCTTGTTTGCTCTTGTTTGCCCGACCATAGAGTGACACGATATAGAGGAAATTTACATCATAGTGGCAAAGAAGTAGCGTATCTCTGTCAAACAGTCTATTCTCGAATTGTCTATTAAACTGAATGCCATTAGCTTGTGGCTCCAATTGAGCCTCTTCAAAAGAGAGGAACTTATTCCCTTCTTTCTTATTTGGAATTCTAGCACTGATAAAGAAGTTGGGAATAGGATTGTAACCCTCGGTCAATGAATCACGAAGGTGTGGCTGCTCACCATCATCATTGTCATCAAGGAATAAGTTCATATTCCATTGGATAACGTTCTTGGCATATGTATATTGCTTGTAGATAGACTTATCTCCAAGTACAGTTGTATCATCCTTCGAACGTTTGTAGTATTTGCTATCACCAATATAATAAGTCAGCTCTGCTGGCAAATTTGATTGCTCTATCAGTCCCTGCCCAATAAACATATGGTCAACTAACTTGCCATCACGTTGGTCTGTCAGTTCCTTTGGCAATTTTTGCTTATCATCTCCACTTATCAGCGTATCAATCATTGCTTCAAAGATAAGATTAAAGTTCTTTGCCAATAAGAAGTCTTCAGTTTGTCTATTGATGGAAATTTTATACTCTCTATCAAAGAAAGCATAACATAAATCCCAAATTCGCAGAGCCTTATCTGAGAAATACTTGTATTTGATTTGTTTCAGACGACGGCATCCAAGATTCTTTGCAATATAAGAGCGTTTTATTTTATCAGGGCTAATCAGTTGATAGTGCATATTGATATCAAAAGAAAAGCCATGTTCTGCCCTTATATAATTCAGAATTGAGAAAAAGATGACAAGCAATTCTTCGTCGAAGTTTACCATCTTCTTTCTGTTTATTGGATCTGTATATATTGGCTGTCCTTTCAAAAAAATAGGAGTAGTTGATGTTATGGTCTTTTGCCATTGGATCTTATTGACCCCCGAATGAATATTCTTAGCGATAAAGGTAAAATAGTCTTGATTGTTCTTGTTAAAGTCACGAAGTGCTATAATTACATCAAGCAACGTATTCTGTTTGATTTTCTTTCCTCGGCTTTCACCTTGGTACTCCTTACTTTCAAGAATATCACTATCATGAGTCTCTTTATAGACAGAAATCACCCTGTAAATCCAGATTGACAATGTGGAAAGGAACTCCTTGTATTCTTTACATCCTTCCTCCGTAAATTTTGATTTTATCGAATCAGAATTAAAATCTATAATATCCTGTGGTGTGGCTCCAAATATTGTATCATCACCATTTTCTTCATTATGTTCACCTGTCAGTACAACTTTAGGCAAGAAGAATACCACATCCTTAGCCGCTTTGCTATAACAATATCCCACATACCCAAAGGCGTAGTTATCTTCCTTTACAGGTATAGATACTACATCTTTGAGTATTTCTCTAATCGAAAGTCCATCTTTTACGATGGCATCTAGATTGTATGGATATCCTTCAATGAATAGCAACATATCTAATAATCTCGTTTACAACTCTTGAATATTGATTCCCCATTCAAGCTTAGATTGAATCTTGGAAAGGAAATCGCCGAACGCATCATAAATTTTATCACTTCCGACTTCTGTGGAAACATAAATAGATTCTCCATTAGACAATTTAACCTCTTTAGCTCGTTCACGTCCTGTTTTATCTCTAGAACCAGTCAAGCGCATTTTTTTATCTTCTTCGGTTTCAACAATATGAGGTATCTTGAAGCCAGCAGACATCCAAACATTTCGTATTTGAGTTGCAGTGTCTTTTGGATGATTGTTGCAATAGATTTCAACGGCACGTTTTACTAACGCCCCTTTTCCCCATGATTTGCCTTTCTCATTTGTTTCTTCTCCATTTATTGAATACCTCTTTGTATTGCTGTTATCACCATCATCACCATCATTATCTATCTCCTCATCGTCACTTTCTGACAAAAGCTCCACTTTAAGATGTTTCATCATGGAAAGAAGTATAGCTGTACCATTCTCACCATAGAGGTCTGAGAATTTTACATCCTTATTGTCTTCTGTCTTGAAGATATCGCCATCGCCATCTTTACAAACGTCATTCCATAGATAGAACAAAACCTTGTTCAGCAAAAGTTTCTCTGTTATAATTCCATCATATGGCTTTACAAAGAAATCGCCCAACATCTTGTCTTCTGAATTTGTGGACTCAAAGATTCTATTGTTCACTTCTTTTTGGAATGAAGTCCATGAGAACTGATTTCCGTTTATGTCAATTACCCAATCAGCATTCTTGTACTTAATTGGCTCATACTCCCAGTCCCATCTGCGTTTGAAGGCAGAGTCGATAGGGAACAAGCTTTGGTCGCTTGTATTCATCGTAGCATAGATATACAAGTTGGAAGGAAGGCAAAGTTCCCCATCCTTGATTCCTTCTGAATCACAACCAAGTACATCTTCAAGGTAAGCTCGAATATCTGCGTCTGCCTTTATTGTATATTCCGAAACTCCATTTTCGTCTCGATCAAGCAATTGGAAAAGGTCTCCAAATATCTGAGCACAATTACCTCGGTTTATCTCTTCTATTATCAGATAGACATTTTCGTTCGTTTGGTAAGCACGTACATAAGCCTTTATAAAGGTCTGAGGGATAAAGTCATATTGAATAACCTTATCAATGATGACTTCATCTTTTTTCGCTCCAGCCAAGTCATCATCCTCATAATATTTCGCTTTTACCTTTCCATCATAACGATATTGTTTCTTCATGGTTGGCTTATAAGCTCCAACAAAAGTTGAAAAATCGCTATCAGGATGGAACGTTGTGCGGAAAATGTTTTCCTTTGGCACATTCAACGCTTTCAACTGTTCCTTAATACGTTGCGACTTTCCTGTACCTGGGGCACCATAGAAGATTTGTTGAAGGGCATATGTAGACCTCGTCATCTTTAATTCAGAGTTTATCTCTGCGAGGCTTTTGATATTAGGATAGAGCTGTGGATTGGGCAACGGATAATCAAAATATTGTTCAAATCCAGGCTCTATTTGAAGGATGTCGTTCTTGAAATAATTTGCAACAGAATCAATAGCTGAAAAGAATGCACGTAGGTCTGCGAAGGCACTACCAGTCATATTGCGTATTGTTTGATTTGCATGATCATCCAATCCGATTAACGGCATTGAGGAACACCAATAATACGCAGTTGGTGCACATCTTAAGATGTCCATTCTATTAATAGACTCTCTGAAAATGTAAACAATCTCTATTGTTGTCTCAGATGTATCATTGTAATTTTTTCCACGTAGGACATTTTTAACACGGCCAACGGCCTTAAAGCCCTGTTTCCAATTTGTAGGCATTCCTTTGTTGTTGTCAGAGCCAAGCCATAAAAAAGCGTAATCGTTGTGTCCGTAGTTGTCAGGCACCTGAGTACATTTTACATTTATTGTTAATGGTTCGCTCAGAATTCCCACATATGAGGAACAAATCTGCTTGATATCTGGAATACTGTCTTTTCCCAGACGAACAGTTATAAAATTGAAACCTGCCATAATTCTAAATATTTCTTGTACTGAGTTTTTCTAAAGCTATGCGAAGTGGATGAAATAGGGTTCTTTTTTGCCCATCTACTCTTCGTAATATTCCTTCTGCTGCATTAGGAGAAAGATAATAAACAGGATTGTTTTGATCTTTCTCTATCAACTTTAACAATGATGATGGAATCGCATTTGCAGGTGTTGGACTAATGTTGCATTCCAATACTCTATCCGTCCAAACTATCCCCCCTCTTTTCCATTTGTAGTCTTTAGTCGTATCAGTAAAATCAATATCAGATAACCTTGAGTCCGACCATTTTGATTTTATTAAATCATTAAATTGAGTTAGTGCGTTTTCAAAATCATCCAAATTATCCCTCCTAGCAAGTTGTGTCTTTACCCTAGTAGCAATCCATTCCACAACAGGAACAGATACAGCATTACCAATAGCGGTATATCTAAGGGTATTAATATTATCATCATTAACTGATTCATCTGTAGGTAATGTCCAGTTGTCAGGAAACCCCTGAAGTCTTTCTGATTCTAATGGCGAAAGACGACGAACCCCATCTTTGCATACCACATAAGTCCTACTCCAATCGGTACCAGTATGTCTTCCTGAAGAGGCAGCCAAACAGTATGCCACTTTGGGAACCTTGGGATATTCCTCGATCAAGCTTTCCTCTGTAATAAAATCCTTCCTTTCGTTCGCCGGCTTAAAAGCACCTTGGGCATCAAACATAACATTTAATGCCTTTACAGGATTGTTTCTCCAGCAGCATAGATAAACACGGGTACGGGATTGTGGTACGCCAAAATATCTGCTATTTAATAATCGCCAAGCGACACAATATCCCAAAGAGGATAATGTTTGCAGAATGACACCAAAATCTCTCCCATTATTAGAAGTAAAAAGTCCAGCGACATTTTCAATAATAACAACCTCCGGCATTTTTTGTTCAATTAAGTCTGCAAACCGATAAAAAAGGCCAGAACGTTTTCCCTTTAATCCTAATCTTTCCGATGCGCCTCTGGCTACAGATATATCTTGACAAGGGAACCCGCCACACCAGAGTTCGACATCAGGAATATTCTCCACTTTGATGGTGTTAATGTCCCCCTCTTTCATGACATTTGGCCAATGACGATTTAGAATTTGATTGCAGAAAGGATTAATCTCACATAGTAAGGACGTTGAGAATCCTTGTTTCTCAAACGCCACATCAAAACCTCCGATTCCTGCGAAGAATGAATTTATATGATATTTTTTCTTTGGCATATTATTATTTGCCGTTATTTGATTTAACTTTATGTTTATTCTCTCAATGTTAAAAAACATTCTTTCAACTTTGTGAGTTTTCTGCATCACCTGCCTTGCTCATCAAACGTTTGGTCTCCTGCAACTCCTTTTGCAACAGGCGCACACGCTCAGCTAATTGCTCTTGGCTTGGGAGGGCATCTTTAATTCTGATGTTGTTGTACGTTGCTACTCCCATTGGAGTGCTGATGCCTTTGAACGACCATTGGACGTCAATCTTATCCATATCGGAGCAAACAAGCAAGCCGATTGTAGGATTATCATCATCTGCCTTCAACAATTCGTCAACGGCATTCACGTAATAATTCAACTTGCCTGCAAACTCTGGTTCAAATGGCTTAGCCTTCAGTTCACAAACGACGTAGCAACGTAGGCGAATGTGATAAAACAACAAGTCTATCTTGCGTGAACGGCCTCCCACAACAAGTTCTTTCTGCCTACCCAGAAAGGCAAAACCCGTTCCTAACTCCAGTAAAAGGTCTGTCACATTCTTTGTAAGCGCCTCCTCCAGTTCAGCCTCGTCATAAATTTCATGTTCAACCGTAGCAAAGCCAAAGTCATAGTTTTCTTTCAGAACCTCCTGAACAAGTTTGCTTTGCAATGTTGGCAGATGGTCGCTAAAGTTGTTAACAATCTTGCCTTGATGCTCATAGAGGTTTGCCTTGATGCAGTTAGCAAGAGAATTACGACTTAATCCTTGCTCAATGGTTTTACCAACATAGAATAATGCTTCATCTATGGATTTACATTTCGTTATGATATCAACATGATGCCCCCAAGGAACAAGTGCAAATGGTTGCGGAAATGCCATTCCTATTTCGTTATTGGTTTTTGAAACGAGGTGCTGTCTTTCTCCAACAGATTGTTGGAGTTTTATTACGGATTGATTAACAGATGACTGCAATTCTCCAACAGCCCGTTGGAGTTTTTCCTCTGCATCACCGTCAGCATAGAACAGATACCACTTTTTCATGTACCACAGATTAGAGGTGGAGAATCCATCAGCATCAGGAAATTCTCGCTTCAAATCCAAACTTACCTGCTCAACCACTCCTGTTCCCCAGCGCTCTTCGGCTTTCTTCTGAACCAAGTCACGCCCAAGTTGCCAGTTGAACAGAAGTTTCTCAGCATTTACTTTGACAGCTGCCTTTACCTGTGCAGAACGATAGCGACTCTTAATGTCCGCTATCCAATCCGCATAGTCCGCATCAATGTGAATGTCATGCGACTTCACGATATATGGTTCAGCCTGTGGCTGTATGTCTTTATTATCTTGCGTCATTTCTTAGACATTATGTGATTCGACCTTTACTATCATATTTACTTTCTTACCCTCAGTTCGATATAGCTACACAATCTCAATAACGCTATTATAGGGGATAATAACTTCCCATTTACCAGATCGAGGGGAACCTGTTCGAGAGATATAGCCTTTCTGTTTCATGTTTGCAATTTATCTCTCCAACGTGCGTTTCTTTACCGCCATCTTTACCGCCATTTGGTCGATAGAAATAGAAGCATCAGCTCCAATCAAATCTATTATACTTTTCTGAATATCAGTCATTTCAATCAGTGTCACATCGCCGCCAACTTTACCGCCATTTTTACCGCCAACTTTACCGCCATTCTCTTTGGTATAACTCTGTGACACTTTCACATCAACCTTGAATGCCGTTATAAGATAAACGTTGAACTCTGCGGGCAGGTTGTCATTTTCCTTCAAGTCTGTCTAGACTTGTCCTACACCTCGATTGAACATATTGACATAGCCCAGCGTCTTCATGGCGCTGGCAACAAGTGGATTGCGATAGTCGTTCACACTGGGGAAATTCTCTGGACGGGCATTGCCATACAAGCCACCAGCATTCAGAATCTCCAGATGGCTGGCAAACTCATAGAAGCGAAGCGGTGTATTACTCTGCATATCGCGGTGCATACAGGCGTTAAGAAGAAGCTCTCGGATAGCCTGATAGGGGTAGTTGTTGACCATCTCCTCGCGTAGGATAGAAACGAAAACGGGTTTCTTCTTGATAACAGACAGCTCCAAAAGTGATTCCAGACGCGGCAACAATTCACAATAATTGCCTTCCAACTGCATCTCATTTTCTACCTCACTGGTCACGTCCTCGCCCTTGAAACGAACACACTGCACATACAGACCTGGCATGAAACGACGAGGCTTGTTGCCAAACAGAACAACTGCGGCGTATGTGGGGCATTGATGCTCTGTGTCATACATACCCACAGCTGCCATCTGTTCCTCGATGGGACGAGTATCTGATTCCACTAACTCATTGCCTAATAACGGTATCAGATACTTTGTGCGCAGCAAGTCCGTGTTCACGTCAGAGAGTTTTGCTGCCAAACAAGGCATGGTGTCGAAGGTGGCCATGAATGACATTCTTCGTTCTGCAAGGATGCGCTCTTCTGCCTCCGTAGCTATGTCACGACGTGGTCCGATACGAATAAAGGTGCGTCCACGATAGCGCACAGGAGGCAGGTCAGACGGACTAACCTCAGCAACCAACAAGTCACCTTCTGGGAACTGGAAACGGTCAACGCTCATCACGGGTATGGGCAGGATGTTTCCGTTACTGCGGATGGCTGCAATCTTCTTCAGCAAGTCATCGGTAACTTTCAATCCAGACAACTCTCCGTTGTCGTAAGCGCCCAATATCAGGTAGCCATTCTTGCGTGAATTTGGCAAGTCGTTGGCAAAGGCACAGATAGCCTCCTGGAACTTATCCATGTCGCCTGTTGACGTGGTTCGCTCCACACGATAGGTTTCCGTGCTATGCAGCAGTTCTTGTATCTCGTCTTTTGTTATCATTTGACTTATTTCTCTTGTGCGACTCCTATGTTTATTGGAAAGTCTTTCCGTTGTCAAAATAGAGAGGATGGTTATTGTCCGTTAGAAACTGAATCTGCAAATCCATCAGTTCTGCGTTTGCTCCGGTCACTTCTAGATCTTTATCAAATACAACATAGAAGTCTACCGAAAGCATTTGTTCTACATCTTTGGATTTTTTTGCACATCTTGGCTTTATGATTCCATCAAATGTATGCCATAATTGCGCGATTGCATCGTTCGCTCTTTGAATAATAGTCAGATAATTGAAATCCGAAACATTTGTTTTGAACTCAATAAGACACATTTCTTTATCTGTCAGAAGCATTCCGTCGCACACTCCACCGACAATAACACTTGGTCCTGTGATTATTCTGCCATCAAGTGGCAGCAAAGCAATCGTGATATTGTTTGGATTTGTTGCCACGAAACACTTTGTAACAAACTCAGGTGCTACATCTGTCCAATCTGTATAACCAAGATTCCCGTCATCATAGACGTAAAGATGCTCGGCAGAACTCTTGTCGAAAGCATTAGCCACACCAATAGCGCCACAATCTTGTAATGCGGTGCACAACCTGAGGTTTGTGATGGCTACAGGTAAATCGTTATTTTGCGAGAGTCTTGGCATAATATTGATACAAAGAGTTGAAGACTCGCATTATTTCGTCTGATGCAGAATCTAATTCATTCTTGGAAACAAGTCCTGTTTTCTCATTTATCACAGATTGACAATAACATTCGTCTGAAGAAGACAGACGGTAGGCTGCTATTTCATTCTCATTAATTTGATACTTTACAGGCAATATGGCCTCTATCTGCCCCCTCTGTTCCTCAGTAGCATTGGCATATGTTTTTGCTCCCATAATCATTGTATTGATAATTGCCAATGAATATGGACTATGCGTAGTGAACACAAGCATATTCTCCTCAGCACTTGCATTGTTGGAGATCAAAGAAAAGAGCACCTCCATCTGCGAACGAGGGAAGAGGTTCAATTCTGGTTCTTCAACGATGTTTATAAGCTGATTATATCTATTGGCATATGACAATTGACGAATCATCATATCTTTGATACTGTCAGAATATTCTTCATTCTGCATGATTTCAGTTACTCTTTTTTCTAGTTTGTCTTTTTCTTCTTTTGAGAGCTTAACTTCTTCCTTATCGGATATCTTACTGCTCAAATACTCCGAAACAATGCACATCGGAAGGGATGACTGAATGCCACTGGAAGCATTGATAAGTCTTACTTTATAGTCTACCCCGTGAATCCATCCTGCATCATTCAAACTGTCATATTCAAAACGCAATCCTTCAAACGGTAGATTATAGCCATTCTGAAAGAATTTCTTCGCATTTACAAATTCGTCAGAGAATGTCTCACTGGAATCAGGCAACTCTTTTAAAAGTTTTGACTTGTTTTCGGCTACGCTCACTATCGAACGTTCTGCTGGAACATACATTACCTTTGAGATGCCTTTTATCTCATGACTCTTGTCGATTACGCTGAAATTTCCGTTCTCATACAAAAAATCATATAAAGCTCCTTCAAATTTGATGTATGAGCTCTCATTGACGAAGGATTCTATTCTGTGATATTTACACAGCATTTTCTGAAATCTATTATACTGTTCAAAGTATGATAGTTTGTATTTCTTTTGGCTCAGAACCTTCTCTGTCCACTTAAACATGGAGAAAAGTTTTGCCACGCAACTCTTGCCTGTGCCTTGGTCTCCTATGAACAAGGTTACTTTCTTAAATAAAATGTCAAGGTCTTTAACAGGACCGAATGATTTTACTATTAAACGTTCGTTCATATGATTTTCTTTTTTTTATTCTTGTTTATAACGCTTTTGTCTTATGCAATGACGTGGATTTCATTTTGCCATAGACACTAAAGACATATCATTTCTTTTCAATCCTCAACAGTTCGTTAATATCGACTTCGAGGAGTTCCGCAATCTTGACAAATGTCTCCATAGGTGGCTGGCTGGAATTGGTACACCATTTACTTACGGTAGTTGGTGCACATTCCAATTGCTCGGATAGCCACTTGTTGGTCCTCTTCTTATCTGCGAGAACCACTTTGATTCTATTTTCCATTCTTCTTCAGATGAGTTGTACCTTATTATATAATAATACGCGTACAAAATTAATTAAATTTCCGCAAAACGAAGAAAAGAAAACCATTTTTCTGTAAAATACAGTCAATTTTATATCTTTTTCTTCACTTTTATTCTTCGTAGATACCATTTTTTAGCGTGCTTAACCACAAAAAGTGCCACCTTTGGCAGAAATATAATGTAGAGCAATAAGGTATCACGACTAAAAGTTGCCAGTATTGACAGATTTTGGCAATGACTATATTTATAATTTCTGCATTCTATACCCAAACAAAATCAAGAAAATGTAGCAAGTTTGTGATTTTTTATGTGTTTTCTTTTGATTATTCGGGGAGAAATCTGTACATTGCAGTGATTTTGTATCATATTGATTATCAATGGCTATTTCCGTTTTTGCAGCATGTGTGTAACATCCGGTGCTAACGCATTGATAGTCAGTTTTAGTCGTTTTTGAGGAGGTGAATATGGCAACAATGGACGTGGATTCTTCGACCAATAAGGGACACCATGGTTAATTATCGGGCGCAATTGTATAACTTTATTTCCTGTTACGCAAAAGAATCAGAGAGAAAATATCATCAATATGGAATACAAATGTCACTATCTTCTCCTTTCCACAGGTTATCCCCCATAATAAATACACTCAAAAGCACATTACCATAATTCCTATCCGCACCACCAATTTATACTGTCCGAAACTCCTCTTTTTTCGTTGACACATGGCAACAGAAAAAAGACTTCCGGGACTTTCCCGTGCCTTATTCGGCGTCTGAAATTATCAGGTTAGGACGTTGAAAAGTTCAAGTTAGGATTTTGAAATTCTCAGACCTGTATATAGACTACAAACTAACCTGAGAATTTCAAAAAGAGACACAAGGTTTTTAAACGCCTTGCAATAAGATTATCAATAAGTTAACCCGATTTGAGCAAAAAACAGGCATAGGAAATTTGGTCACATTCCAAATTGTCCTTTATTCCACCTGTTTCATATCCGCAAACCACACACTGAGACACACATCGACGTAACCATCCCAAATGAGACGTATATTGTGGTCGCAGAGTTCTTCGTAACTTTGCTCCCATAAAATTTTCACGTCAATGTTCAGTCTGAATGAAAGCAACAGATTCATGGTCTTTTTCAATGCCGTTGACCTGCGCAAGGAAATAGAGTACCTGTGTGTGTTCGTACGTATGTACTCGATGGTCCCGTCGGACGGAAGTGTGTATGAGTTCCTCAACTGCGACAGGACACGCATGAAACTGCTCCACTGGGAGCGCGGCTGCTATGTAATATTCTACAAACGCATGGAGCGGGGACGTATCAGACGGACCGTGTTCCGCACAAACGCCGGATGTGGTTTCAGGCTTATGAGAAGGGATGAGACTGTGCTTTTGGTGGAAGGCATAGCTGGGTCGGCAAGACGGAGAAAACGCTTTGATTTTCAGTGATATTAAGTCGGCAAATCCTTTGATATGTGAGAAAAAATCGTAACTAGTTGTTATTTTGTGACGCACAATCAATTATCGCTTTTCTCCATTGCTCACTCACTACCTCATACGAATATTTTATCTTAAATCTGTCTACAGCTTTTAGAGCCATCATCGTACGACTATCATCGTCCATCGTTATCACGTCGGTTATGATGACTGTCAGGTTCTCCACGTCGATATGTGTCAGGAAACCACACTCTCCATAGTTGAGTATCTCTCGTTGCGGTTCAAAGTCTCTGGCAATGACAATCATTCCGTTAGCCATAGCCTCGAGATAGGTTATTCCAAAGCTCTCGAAGTGAGAAGGCATTATATAAATGTGTGATTGACGGAATAGTTCCATAGTGTCATCATGACTCATCTCGCCATGTAAGACAATATCACTGTCGTCAGGTATAGTGACCTTACCGTCTGACATTGAAGATATTATATGAAGTCTGCATCTCTTCTGCGTCTTGTGTTTTGCGTTGAGAAATGCCTCGAGTAAGAGTGGTAGTCCTTTTCTTATGCTTTGAGCCCCACAGAAGACCAGTTCAAGTGTGTCTGTATTCTCATGTTTCCGTTTTATCTCCTCCACACTCAGCGGTGTGAGCTGTGGTAACAGGAAGGGAAGGTTGCGGAACTTCCATGCGTTATCCTTCACTCTATCCTTGAGGAGACCTATGGCATAGTCACTGCGTAAATTATATATCCCGGGGTATTGTGCAAGTCTCTCGACCTGAGTCAACAGAATATTGAATCTTTCTTCAGCTTGTTTCGAAGGATTAACATAAACGTCCTCCGGCTTCATCACATAAAGGTCTAACAGAAGTGGCTTACCCAAGGAACGTTGAGGTAGTATACCTTGTGAGTAGATGATATCGAACTCAGATGATAACATCTCCATCTCATTATACAAAGGTTGCACTCTCAGAGACCATCCGTTCTCAGACTCGTTCTTCGCTTTTATGAGACCACATTTTCTTTTCAGGAAACTGATGATCTTTAATATGTTAGGCGCAAGAGACAGGAACTTACTCTGCGGGTAGACTAATGAGATGTCAGTGAACGAATGCTCCAGACATGTCATTTTTCTTTGCAGGTCAATGTCCGTATTCTTTCCTATATGCCATGACGGGCAGTTGATAAGCACTTTAATCATAGAAAGACGCGTTTGATACTCTTTTCTGTCTTTATGAATACATAGACTATAATCGGTTGTACAATCAGATAGACGAAAAGCTTATGTGACAGATGAAGGTTATATGTCAAGAAGAGTTTATGTATCAATGTATTGACACAATAAATCTCTAATGAATACCTGCCAAGGAAAGAGAGTACAGATGAGACAATCTGACTCGTGTCATTGAACACAAAAGAGAATAGCGCAATAATTGGAATCACAAGCATGCTCACAGCTAAGAAAGGAGACACACAGATGTAGACGACAGGTGTGAGAACGGCAATCATGAACGAGAGTCTAACATTATATATATTATACTTATACAATATGATGCCGTATAGAAATATCGGGAGTCGCGCCACAAGGCAGTCATACCACCAGCTCATATCTATCGCATATATTATTATGACGACTGACATGAACACGAGAGATAAACCGATGAGGCGAATCTTACCTATTTGATGAAAAAGAGGGAAGAAGAGATAAAGGAAGGGTAGGGACTCGAGATACCAGTCAAATCTCTTAACCCCTCCATCGTAATAATAACCTAACGTGAACGCGTTAAGCAGATAATCCTTGACTGTCCATTGGTGTCGTAAGATAACGTAGGCCAGAGTGACAGCGATGAGATAGACAGGAAAGATTCTTTGTAGCCTGTTCAGGTAGAACCGCCATGTGGCGTTATTCTCATAGGAGCGTGCAAGCCCGAAGCCAGACAGGAACAAGAACAAGTCGACTCCGACATACCCGATGTTCAGTCTACCTAACGGGTTGAGAATAAAGTTGAACCCATGATAGACTAAAATCATCGCCATGGCTAATCCCATGAGGAAGAGTCTGTTTGCCGTCACATAATGTCTCAGGTCTATGTCAAATGCCGGGATATGCATAAACGTCACTTCATCAGTTCATTCAGCCTGTTCTTCGCTCTGTACACATTTTCAACGTTCGGCTTAGCGCCGGCGAATATCTCATGGATATATCCCCGATGGTTGTATTGTGGCTGGTTGTACACTTGCCATATCATAATAGGGAAGACATCTCTGAAATAGTCATTCTGGAAAACCACGACAGTGTTGTCTGGCTTCCTGACATACATGACGTTATCCACTATATATGCTGACACAGTGTAGGCGGAGTCGAGACTCATCTTGTCGTAAGTCATCACTCCCTTAATCGTTTTGGTGTTCCAGAGGAAACCATCTCCCTCCCTTGTGTTGATGGCTACATTGTCTCTGTAGAAAAGAAGATGAAGGAGGTTTGCCCATGTGCCATCCTTCTTGGCGAACATCATGACGCAAGGTTGTATGTCATTGCTGTTAGACTGTGTGTAGTCATGTATTTTTGAGTATGAGATGGTCATACCTATATATTTGATGGCGGAATCGCCGTCAACATATAAGTAATAATTCTCGTCATTACATATCTTTCCGTCTGTTATTCTCGTCTTGTCAGCGCCGGCTCCTGTGGTAATCATCTCTTGTCCGGTTTGTAAGGCTATGGCTCTCACATTGCTGTCGTTGTCGCACAGCGAGAAGTCGTTATATACGGTGGACGAGTCAGACAGTACATTTTTTATGTCGTTAATGAAACTCTCGTATGAGATCATCTCGCGTACGAGAACCTCATCTCGGTTCTCAGAACCGAAGGTGAGAGAATCAATATCACTCATATTGTAAGTGGACACTTTTCCATCAGAGTAAATATTAAGGAATTCCTGAGCGTTCAGACCAAGAACAAATGTTGATAGGGTGAGAAATGTCAGTAAAATTTTTTTCATCTAATTTGTCGTATTCAATTTGAAAGGTGATAATATAGCTTTGTTAACACAATCTTTTATCAGTGGAAGATTATTCTCGTCCACATCCTTAGTCTCATTTGTGGACCAGCTCTTCTCATAATCTTTTACCTCGTACAGACAATTAATGTCGTATATATTTTTGTTGAAATATGGGGCAATAAGTGAAGCGTACCATGTCATAGCTACGAGATAACGTCCCACACCGTAGCCCGCATGCTGTCCATCCCTGGTGAACTCAGCAGAGTCACACTCAGATGTCAGTCTCATGTTCTGCATTGCCGTGCCTGACGGTATCAAGATGTCAAAACCATAGTTCTCCATCAGATACTTTGTGGCTGTAACATTATTCTCCCATCCTGTCAGTCCGTAGATGTCCCCGGCTCCGGCTGATGACGAACGTGACCATGTCATCTGCCACGCGAGTCTCGGATAACCTTTCACGTGCCTGCGGACATAAGACATCATGTTGGACAGATATGGCTCATACGTTGTCAGGTCATAGTATGACCCGCTCAACTGTTGAAGGACGACGATGTCCCAGTCATATTCCATCACATCCTGAATAATATAGCTCTGGTGATATTCGTATGGTTTATCACTACCGAACATGACATATGTCTTTGCCGTTCCGTTGTTGTCCGCCAGATCGCTCCATGTTTTCAGTGAACTGCCTCCTAATATGTAGCGACACACTATCAGTTTGTCGGTAGGAATGCCGGCATTATTCAGTATGCTGGATAAATATTCTGTGCCGTCCTCGGTAAAACTATTACCTATCGCTAATATTTTCAGTACGTCATCGTCACTATCATACTTGTCATCATCTGAGAACCATACTGAGTCGATGTCACTCATCCTAAATGACACATTACGGCCGTCACTTGACGTGACGACCATATAGTTGCTTTGTCCTGCGATGTCACCTACATGTAGTGACAACACTAAAGACAGAATGATACGAAAAACAATTCGAGTCACTTATGATTTGTTGTTTAGATTTGATAAGACAATAGACCTTACTCTCTCCGCATACTCATCATACGTCTCATTGTCATTCGGAGTCACCGGCTTGAGATACTCCACGGTGACTTTCTTTGAGAGAGGGAAATTTCTTCCCTTTGGCATTGCCTCGTAAGCGCCATTAATCACTACAGGCACGATAGGCACGTTGAGTTCCTTACTTAGTATGGCGAATGTTTTCTTGAAAGAGCCTAACTTACCGTTACGTGTTCGCGTACCCTCTGGGAATATCACGAGGTTCTTGTTTTGTTTGAGTACGTCACCCATCTTGAGTATCGAGTTCTTTAGATTCATTCGCTCCATCAGGATGATGTTATGATGATTGGCCAAGAATTTGAGCAAAGGGTTTCTCACATGGTCTTCCTTAACGTAGAAGTATGTGTTGTCAAGTATCTTACTTGGCATGTCGGCAATCACCAACACACCATCCATATAACTCTGATGGTTTGGAGCGAGGATGAACTGTCTGTCTTTAGGCAGATTCTCTATCCCCTTAATCTCCATCTTCAGATAGAATGTCCAGAACCATTTAGAGACTTTTGCAATCACATGGCCAGTGAACCAGAAATTCGGAAGATTCTTTTCTCCACTGGTTGATTTCAGCAATTCCTGCCAGTCCATTCTCTCAACTTCTTGTCTTGTCTTATGCTTAGCCACGTGTCCCGCTATCTCCGCCACTGACTTGTATGAAGTGAGAGAGTCGGCGTTGATACTCAGTCCGAACGTGTTCTCAATGAAAGCCTGTAAGCCGACACGGTCAAGCGAGTCGAACACGAGGTCCGTCTCCAGGTTGTCTGTTGGCTTAACATCGCATTTCTTCTCTTTGGATATATAGTCTTTGATGATTCTGTACTCCTCAAAGGTTGGCTCCACGAAGTATGTCTTCTTTTCTTTGCGTTCACCTGAGGCGAGAATGGCGTTAAGCTTATAACGCTGCAGCTTGTCGAGTTTGGTTCTCGGAAGGTCGCCTCTGTACACAAAGACTCCCATGACTTTCTTATACTGAGCCACTGTCTTGTTGTAATCCTGAAGTACTTCATTCTTCAATGCCTCCTCAGCCTCTTCATCGGTCTTTCCCGCTATCCATGAAGCCTGAGGCACGATGATGGCGCGAAGCATGTCACCGTCTTGAACGACTGCCACTTCTTTTACTATATCGTCATATTTCTCGAGATGATACTCGATGTCTGAAGGGTTGACATTTTTACCATTTGACAAGACAATGATTTCCTTCGTCCTTCCTGTGATAAACAGGTGACCTTTGTCGTCGAAACGAGCAAGGTCGCCGGTATGTATCCAACCGTCACTGTCGAGAACCGCAGCCGTTGCCTCTGGAAGATTATAGTAGCCTTGCATAACATTAGGTCCCTTGGCACACAGCTCACCTGTCTCTAATATTTTAGTCTGTACGGATGGCATCGGTTTTCCCACGGAACCAGGTAAGATGTCGTCTGGTCGTGTGAATGATATCATTGGCGCTGTCTCTGTCATTCCGTAGCCGTCGAGGACGTCGAGTCCAAGTGTCTTCAGTCCTTTAGCTACTTCACTCTCCAACGGAGCACCACCACTGACGCAGTATGTGATGTGACCTCCCATCTTCGTTCTCACAGACTTAAATACAAATCTGGAGAGAGTGCGGCTGTTTGCCTTCGCACATATGTTGAACAGTCCACGTGTGATGATGTTAGAGTCAATCTTTTTCTTCATTGCACCATACAGAGTCTGCCACAGTCTCGGTACACCTATTATAATACCAACCTTACCGTTTTGTAGTGTACTCATAATGTCAGCGGCAGAAAGTGACGGACAGATTGCCACGCCTCCACCTCTAGTGATAGGTGCAATAACTGAACCCATGAGAGGAAGCACATGATGTAAAGGCAGAAGCACTAACGCTCTTCGCTCTGAATTGTAGATAGGCACATCATCTGCCACGGAACGTATGTTGGCGATAAGATTTCGGAATGACAGCATGACACCTTTCGGGTTACCTGTCGTGCCGGATGTATAGATAATCAGAGCCGTGTCCTCCTCCTCGTATTGTATATCTGCCACACCGCAGTCTATGGACTCATTCTCATGATTGTCTATAATCTGTAATGGGATGTCCAGACCTGTATTCTTCACTGCCGCCATCACAGTGTCCTGCTTCTGCCTTGACGTCCATATACAGTCAGGTTTATTATCATTAAGTATATACTCCAAGTCAGACACCGTACTGGACGCATCCACTGGAACTGCGATACCACGATTGTTCCATATTGCAAATAAGGAGTAAATCCATCCCTCACGGTTCTCACTGAAAATCACTGTCTTCGCCTTTCTCTCCCTTGGACAGAATTTTGCGAAATGAGTGATTCTCTGCAGCATTTCCTTGTAGCTGATTTTCTTATCACCAGCTATGATAGCCGTCTTCTTGAAATCTTTAATCATACTTATTTGATTTTTTCTAATTCTTTCAGTTCTTTACCCATGTTAAGTCTGAAATATGCATTACGTAAACCATCATACCATAGTGTCTTAACATTCGGTGCGTACTTTTTGGAACTCTCGTAGGCATCTTTTGCCTTTGAATACAGCCCGCGAAGTTTTGTCTTGAATTCCTTATAGCCTGGATTTGTTACCGACAGCGTGTTATTCTTATATAATTCGTGGGCCATCTCACTATAGATCATTCCTATTGATGAGAAAGACTCCGCATCATCATTCTTTTTACTTATAGCTGTCTCGTACGATTTGATGGCGTCCTGATTCTTTCCGAGAATCTCTTCTTCCTTGGCTTTTATAAACCAGTAATTTCTATCGTTCGGAAACTGTTCCACCATTTTCTTGGACAGTTCGAGACAATCTTCATGTCTGTTCGAGTCATTATAATATTTCACAAGTGACATGAAGAAGTACTCCTGACCAGGATTCCTGTTGAATCCGTCTTTCAGTCTCTCGACAGCGTTAGCCGTATCATTAAGTGCGAAATAGGACTTGCATCCGAGTTCGAGGATTTTGAAGTGTGTGCTCTTGTCTTCCAGTGCATCGTCGAGGTATTTCACTACACCCTCGTTGTTCTCAGATCCGAATGCGGAGAGGGCAGCAAGAACTGACATTGCGGTGTTGTCGTTCTCCTCTGGCAAGACAAACTCGTTTTTCTTGTTATAAAACAGAGGCGCCTTCTTTGTGGTACAGTACATATCCACATACTGATATGCTTTAGCGTAGTCCCTTTTCCTGTAAAAGAAATTGGTGGCCACTTTCAGATTCTGCCTGTATCTCAGTAGGATATTGGCGTTGTCATATCGGTATTTGAATACTTGCTTGCCATCTAAATCTGTGATTTGCTCTATGGAGTCACACACAAGAGCGAGACGATACATATTATATAAGTATGTGAAATACTTCACTGTATCTGGTTTTGTCTCGAGATACATCTTCTTGTTCTCCTGAAGCGCCAACTGTTCATTTGCTCGTACGAGATAACTGTAATATTCCGCATCATCCTTTGTTGTCTCATACTTCTTGAACGTATTCTCTATCTCGGTCAAGACTCCGTTATAATTCTCAGCTTTCATATAAGCTTTCACCGTCTTTATCACCGCGGATTTCTTATATATTTCCTGAGCTTTATTGTCTGCCTTTCCCTGTCCGTAAACAATCTGTGAACCTAATAAAAATAATATGAAGAGAATCTTTTTCATTTTAACACAAAAGGATACAGAGTCTGTGGTATGACACAGACTCCATATCCGATTTTAATTATTATCCTTTATAATATTTCTTGTACTTATCACGCAACTGCAACTGATTATTATTATTATAAAGTATGTACAAAGGCTCGCCCCAGAGGTCTGGATTGTCAGGGTACTTAGCCTCAAGATCCTTAAACAATTTAATAGCGTGCTCTCTGTCTGCCTTCAATGCAGAGTTCTGTGCTTTCATCCAAGCGCACTTAGCAGGCATGGTGATGGCAGCCTCCTCCTTAGGATATTTCTGCGCAACCTCCTCGAAGTACTTCTCTGCCTCGTCAAACTTCTTCTTCTCGAACATGATCTGTCCCTTCATCAGATATGCGTTGAGGGTGTTGTCATTGTCTGGGTATTTCTTCACCAAGATGTCGATAACCTTCTCACACTCATCTTTCTTGTCATTCTGATATAGACTCTGCATGTACATGAAAGAGAAAGACGCCGCATTCTCATCCTTAGCGTTCTCATATGCGTACTTGAGGATGTCCATGTATTTAGCCTTATCTCTTTCCTGATAGTAATTGATCAGTGAGCTGAAAGCCACAGACTCATACTTAGTACCGTAAAGCTGCTTGTAAGCCTCCTCCACGTCAGCAGGTTTGGCGTTTTCAATAGATGCGAGTGACTGAGCGCGGAATGTCTTAGAGTACAAAATCCAGTCCTCAAGATTGTCATTCTTAAATGTAGAGAAGAGGTGAGACTTTGTGAAGGCGTTCACCACCTTTGTGCTGAGATTATATCCCTTCTTGAAATCCTCCTGAGTCTCTCCGTTAGAGTAGTTCTGTGAAGCCTGGAGGCACTGCAACAGAGGGTTGGTCGCAATATTTCTGTACTGCTCATTAACGAAAGTTTTCTCCGCATCCTTCTTTTTCGGGTCGAGTTGGACGAGAGAGTCATACTTGATTGCATAGTCGACAACCTTCTCTGCGTCACTTATGAACTGTGGCATCAATGACTCATCAGTCTTAGCAGCCTCCTCATTCTTCTTGAAGTACTCGAAATATATGTCTGTCGCTACCTTATATGTATTAGGATCGTTAGATGTATATTTGTTGTTCAGCGCTTGATCTATAAGATTCTTAGCTCCGTCCAGCTTCTCAAAGTTTGTTTCCTTTCTGCCATACTGAGCATTTGGGATAGACATCTCGTAGTTCTGCTTTGCTTTCTTCAAGACTGACTGAGCCTCCTTTGCAGCTTCCTTCTCAGCCTTAGCTGCATTCTTGTCCTGAGCGTTCGCTGTAAGAGCAAACATCAATAGGGCAGTGGATAGCAATTGAATTTTTCCCATAATCATATTTTTTATTGATTTCAAATTTATTTCATGTTCTGAGTGACCAGACATAGTGAAGGTCACTCAGACACAAAGTTAGTTACGATTATTCGTCCGTCTTATGAGCGTCGTTCTCCGCATTGAAAACATCTGAGGCATTCTCATTGTCAGCATCCTCGTCGTCGAGTTCACTCGGGTCGATGTGCTCAACCACACAAACACTTGAGATAACGTCATTTCTCTTCGTAATGTCAATGAGTTTCACACCCTGAGTCAGACGTCCGCTCTTCTTGATGTCGCTGACGGCAAGACGTATTGTCACACCGCTCTTATTGATAATCATGATGTCATTCTCAAGTGTGACCTTCTTGAATGCCACCAGTTTACCTGTCTTGTCCGTGATGTTAATAGTCTTGACACCCTTTCCATTACGGTTTGTGATACGATAAGCGTTGATAGCGGAACGTTTTCCGACACCCTTCTCAGAGAGTACCAATATAGTAGGCATTGTTGTGTCCTCAACATCCTCCTCGTCATCGTCCTCCTTCTCCACGTAACCGTCAGGCTTAGCGAGACTGATCATACCAACGACCTCATCCTCGCCATCCTCGTCAAGACGCATGGCGTGCACACCTGTGGCGGTACGTCCCATAGTACGGACTGTAGACTCGTTGAAGCGTATTGCCCTACCATTTCTGTTGGCTATGAGAATCTCCTCGTTACCATTAGTGAGAAGAACGTCAACAACCTCGTCACCCTCATTAAGATTGATGGCTATCAAACCGTTTGAGCGTGGGTGAGAGTAGTTCTCGAACGCAGTCTTCTTAATTACTGCTTGTTTAGTACAGAACACGAGATTATGTGACTTGACGAACTCCTCATCGTTGAGGTTTTCCACACATATAAACGCTGTTATCTTATCATCTGAGTCAATATTCAGAAGGTTCTGTATAGCTCTTCCCTTGAATGTCTTGTCGCCCTCAGGAATATCATAAACCTTCATCCAGAAGCATCGTCCCTTTCTCGTGAAGAACATCATCGTGTTATGTGTCATAGCAGGGTAGATGTTCTCTATGAAGTCAGACTGTCGTGCGCTGCTTCCCTTGCTGCCGACGCCTCCTCGTTTCTGAGTGTTAAACTCAGACAGAGGTGTCCTCTTGATATATCCGAGGTGAGACACTGTGATCACCACAGGCTCGTTAGGATAGAAGTCCTCAGGATTGAAGTTCTCTGACGCTGTGTAGTCAATCTCTGTGCAGCGTCCGTCGCTGTACTTTTCCTTCACCTCGATCAACTCATCTTTCATCACCTTCTTACACAACTCAGGGTCTTCGAGGATCTGCTGCAGATACTTAATCTTAGCCATCAGCTCATCATACTCCTTATGAAGAGCCTCCTGCTGGAGTCCGGTAAGCTGTCTGAGTCGCATCTCGACTACGAACTTCGCTTGCACCTCGTCGAAGGAGAATCTCTTCATGAGACGACTGATTGCCTCGCTTGGCTCCTTGGATGATCGGATGATATGCACCACCTCATCAATATTGTCGCTTGCCACGATCAGAGCCTCGAGCAGATGAACTCGCTCCTCAGCCTTACGCTTGTCATATCTTGTTCTTCTGATAACAACGTCATGTCGGTGGTTCACGAAGTGCTTGATACAGTCTTCGAGAGTCAGCAGCTTAGGTCTCTTGTCCACAATGGCGATACAGTTGACAGAGAAGCTTGACTGAAGCTCAGTCATCTTAAACAGCTTATTGAGCACAACGTTAGCGTTTGCGTCTCGCTTAATGTCGATGACAATACGCATTCCATCACGGTCAGACTCGTCGTTCACGTTGCTTATTCCTGTGACCTTCTTCTCAGTGACCAAGTCTGCAATCTTCTTGATCAGCTCAGACTTGTTCACGTTATAAGGAATCTCAGTCACGATGATTTTATCATGTCCTTCCTCAGTCTCAATCTCCGTCTTACTTCTCACGACGATGCGTCCTCTACCAGTCTCATAGGCGTCTTTGACACCATCTATTCCACATATTATACCGCCAGTAGGGAAGTCCGGTGCTTTGATGTACTTCATCAGTTCGAGGCTTGTCATCTCCGGATTGTCGATGTATGCCACGCATCCGTCAATCACCTCACCGAGGTTATGTGTGGGCACATTGGTTGCCATACCCACGGCGATACCTGTGGCGCCGTTTACAAGGAAGTTAGGTATTCTCGTAGGCAGCACTGTCGGCTCGTACATAGAGTCATCAAAGTTAGGAGCCATGTCGACAGTCTCTTTCTCTATGTCCATGAGCATGAGCTCACCTGTCTTGCTTAGTCTGGCCTCTGTGTAACGCATGGCGGCAGGACCGTCACCATCCACGGAACCGAAGTTACCTTGACCGTCAACTAGAGTATAACGCATAGCCCAAGGCTGTGCCATACGAGCTAGCGCAAGATATACTGAAGAGTCACCATGAGGGTGAAGATGACCAAGCACATCACCCACGATACGCGCACATTTACGAGTTGGATTGTTTGATGTCATGCCACTTTCGCCCATACTGAAAAGTATGCGTCGATGGACCGGCTTAAATCCATCACGAACATCAGGGAGAGCTCGTGAGACAATCACTGACATTGAATAGTCAATGTATGACTGTTTCATGGTCTCGTTGATGTCGACTTTAATAATTCTGTCAAAATCTTCTGCCATTTATTCTTTACTTGTATATTATTACCGCAAATTTACCACAATTTTCCGAGTTGTATTAATTTTAGACCTAAAATATGCCTTTTTTATTGATTTCGGCCTTCAAACACGCTTATATGCCTTTCAAGATGTGCATAAAAGGATAGTCGACAGAATACTTTAAATCGCTATTTGACGTGTTTTTCGTCCAAATATGGACACACAACAAAAAGACGGGATTATTTCTCCCGTCTTTTCTGACCTCACATTATGATATGTGATTTCTTTATTTACCGCCAGACTTTTCTTTCCATAACGCAGTCATGTCCTCAAGCGTCTTACCTTTTGTCTCCGGCACATACCTCCAAACGAACAATGCGGCGATAACACAAATCACTCCATAAAGTGCATATGTGAACCAATGACCGAGACCATCTCCCTCCGTCAGCTCCATATTGAACAGAGACACAAACGTGGATGACACGATCCAGTTGAATATCCACTGGAACGCCACAGCAATGGCGACGGCAGCTCCTCGTATGGTGTTAGGGAATAACTCGGATATCAACACCCAACATATCGGGCCCCAGGAGAACATGAATGAGGCTGAGTAAATCATAATGGACAACATGCAATACAGCTTCAGACTGTCATTTCCGAATGTCAACGCCACTCCGGCAGCTCCGACAGCCATTCCGAGAGATCCTGTTATCAGTAAAGGCTTGCGTCCCAGTTTCTCAACCGTAAACACTGCCACGAGTGTGAAGATGATATTCACCACACCGTTGAACACTGTGACAATCATAGGATTGTCAAATCCCATGTCAGCATAGATACGAGGAGCATAGTACAGTACGGCGTTGATACCCACTGCCTGCTGGAAAACAGACAGCATGATACCGACGAACAGACACAGGAATCCGTAGGTCATGATTGGCTCTGTCTTCACCGTCATCGTACTCTTGATGTTTTCCAGTATCTCCTCTGCTTTATCCTTGCCGTTTATCTTTGCGAGAATCTTCCTTGCCTTGTTTGTCTCACGTATTGATACAAGGTAACGCGGTGTCTCTGGCACGAAACAGATGAGCAAAGCAAATAATCCCGCAGGGACGGCCTCAGAGACAAACATATATCTCCATCCGTGCTCCATTGCCCATAATGCTCCGTCCGGATTCATTATTCTGTTCACACCGTCTATCAGTTTGACGACAGGATTCTCATGGGTTCCAAGTATTATGAAGTTAACGAAATATACCACCAGCTGTCCGAAGATAATCGCGAACTGGTTCCAGCTAACCAACATACCTCTTATTCCTGATGGTGATATCTCACTGATATACATCGGACATAACGCGGAGGCTAGACCGACTCCCACGCCACCAATGACACGGTAAATATTGAAAGCTATCAGAAGATTGAAGTCCGCCTCACCGTCCTCAAAAAACAAGAACTCAGGATAGTAACTCCCAAGAGCAGAGATGAAGAAGAGTACACCTGCTATTACCAGTGACTTCTTTCTTCCCAACGAGCTCGCTAGCATGCCCGACAACATGCTTCCTATGATACATCCTATCAACGCACTGGCACATGTGAATCCATGTATTTCATTAGTATAAACAAAATCAGTTGATTTCATAAAGAAGGCCTGCAATCCTTTCTCCGCTCCCGATATGACTGCCGTGTCATAACCAAACAACAGTCCGCCGATCACCGCGACGAGCACTATGGAAAAGAGATAAAGCCTCGAACCGTCAGAACCTGCCTGACTCTCATAAGTTCCCAAGTTTGTCATAGTATTTAGTTTTACAATCAGTTGATGTAGCAAATGTAATAAATTTATTTATCATAATGAATTTGTACGTATTACTTTTCGTAGCTTTTACGATAATTTAACAATACGAGGATGTCTCGTAATTCTATTATTTGAGTAGCTATACACTCATTCTCCATCTTCCCGAACCGATTTCTTAGTGATGCATACTCTTATGTTATCAACACACCCTGACGGGTGTTGTTTGTACAGTTAGAAAAATATATTATTATATTGAACATAATCCTGATTAGAATATTTGTCATGTTGTCAAAAATTATAAGAGTCGTCGGATATACATATTCATATAATTAGATATGAAGAATACATCTTCTTCATAAACAAATATAACAATTCTATTTATCACAATGATTTCACACATTTAAGTTTGGTTACGCCTATTATTGCTCATAAATTATCTCATGTAATTAAGTTTATCGTCTACATGTATATGTTGAATGCGAGGTGCATAAGATAATAATGTGGTAAAGAGATAAAAAAACAACAGCGAAAATAATTTTTCTTTGTTAAGAAAAAAGATTTTCGCCGTTGCGTAATTACGTAACCAAAATGTGGGACTTGATTCTGTCACAAAAACAGAAAAAATACCTTACTGCTGGTTATTATAGTATCGGGACAAGGTTACGTCCCGAAATAAAGTGTTTTTAAATGTTACTGAACGAGCGAGCCTACGTAAGTTCCGTTAAACGCCTCGTTGTTAGCTACGATAGAATAACTGAACTTAACAGCGTCTGATGTGATTTGTCCATCGAAGATGACTGCGTAATACCCCTCAGTGCTTGAAGGAGTTACTATTGTGGTGCCATTGTAGTATGAGTCGGCGCTATAATAATAACCCATGTTCTCAGTACTGAACGTACCTGTAGCATTATCTGAGGAGATAAAAGTTCCACCGTATAAAGTCAGATTGGTGAAGGTATAATTGCCATATGTTAAAGACGGAATTATGAGACTTACCACCTGATATGAGTTGTTTAAGCTATCTGTTTCTGTTGACATGCTAACTTGACAAGTCATTGAAGTCTGAGTCTTTGATGACTGAGCAGAGTCTGTGTCAACCCAATTCCATTGAGAGTCTGAGTCTGCGCGAGTAAGCATAGATGATGTGGCGTAGCCAGAGAACGTTGTTGTCTTTCCACCAATCAACTGACTTACGACATTAATGATGGTGCTTATTGTGTCGGAATCACAACTTGTGAGTCCAAATCCCGTGACAGTTAGTACAAAAGCCACAAGGGAAATTCTCATTTTCTTCATTTGTTTATGTTTTTCTATTCTTAATATTCTAAGTTTACGACATCGCATCAACAAAGTTATGACTATTTTTTGAATCCACAAGACTTGTTCGTTCGTTTTGTCGTTTCTGACATTGCCAAGTCATGGAATTAGGTTATATTTGCGAAAAATTGCAGTTTTTTGTAACACTACACAGAATAAATCTTTTTTCTACATAAAGTAATAATAAAACATGATAGGTACAATTGTTAACACGGTATGTATCATAGCCGGCACAATCACAGGAACATTACTTCACAAAGGTATAAAAGAAAGATATAAGACTACTCTATACAACGGGCTTGGACTGACATGTCTGGCTATAGGTCTCAATGCTACAATATCTCATCTTCATGACAGTGAATATCCCGTGCTGTTTATCGTGTCACTCTGTCTTGGTGGTGTCATCGGTTCCGCCATAGATATCGACGGACGATTCAAGAGACTGGTAATTAAACACTCGAAAGGAAAAGAGAATAACCTGGCAGAGGGATTGTCAACAGCAATTCTTTTATATTGCATAGGTCCTTTATCTATGCTCGGACCAGTGATAAGCGCACTGAAAGGAGACAACACCTTATTATACACTAACTCGACATTGGATTTAGTGTCATCTACAGTCTTCGCATCTACTTATGGAATAGGAATGATCTTCGCCGCTCCTGTCTTGTTCTGCTGGCAAGGTATGTTTTATATGATAACAAAATTGTCCAGTTCAGCGATAAGCAATGAACTGATGGCTGAGCTGCTAATCATCGGCGGACTGATGATCACGTCGTCGGGTCTCTCACTCCTGAACATAAAGGACTGTAAGACGCTTAATTATTTGCCTTCATTGGTTATCCCAATCCTATGGTATCTGTTAATTTCACTGATATAAATTGTGTCAAGTGTTAGATTAAGAAAGAGAGGCGGGATGAAGAAGCAATCTTTTCAGATTGTATTCTTCATCCCGCCACTCTGTTCCACATATTACTGACAACTATGATGTAGAGTCCGTAGTCTTCAAAATAGATTTGTCTTAAAAAGTCAATAAGACCTCATTTAGACTTACCAGGCTCGTCCTCGTACTCAAAGTCCTCAAAATCTTCTATGTCTTCTTCATCAATATACTCAATGTCGTCATCCACATAGTCCTCATCTCCCCATCCCTCGTCATCATCGTCAACATAGTCTGAGAGCACTGCGATATCCTTGTTTTTATGTACGACAGAATCCTGAGTCGTGATTGCCGCCAACTTATTACTCTCGCTGTTCATCTCACGCCAGAGCACATCCTTAAGATTCTGCAGGCCAATCTCGGCCACGGAGCTGATGAAGACGACAGGAATGTCATCTGGAAGATTTTCCTTTAGCATCTCAAGAAGTTCCTCATCTTGTCCGAGCAAGTCGCACTTGGTCACTGCTAACACCCTACCCTTGTCAAGCAGCTCCGGGTTGAATGATGACAGCTCATTGAGGAGTATATCGTACTCGCGTTTGATATCGTCAGAATCGGCGGGAACCATGAAAAGCAGTAATGAGTTACGTTCAATGTGACGCAGGAAACGTAGCCCTAGTCCCCTGCCCTCACTTGCTCCCTCGATGATACCCGGAATGTCGGCGATGACGAAGGAACGTCCGTCACGATAAGGCACGATGCCAAGTGATGGCTCCAAAGTAGTGAAAGGATAATTTCCTATCTTAGGCTTGGCTGAGCTCAGTGCGTTAACAAGAGTCGACTTACCCGCATTAGGGAATCCCACGAGACCCACGTCTGCAAGCAGCTTAAGCTCTAAGATGACGCTCATCTCCTGCATCGGCTCACCTGGCTGCGCATAACGAGGAGCCTGGTTCGTCGGAGTGCAGAAATTGAAATTTCCTAGTCCACCACGACCACCTTTGAGCAATATCACCTCCTGTCCGTGCTCCGTGACGTCACAGATATATTCACCTGTCTCCGCATTGTATGCTACCGTTCCGCACGGAACATCGATATACTTGTCTGCACCCTGTGCACCGGAGCTTTTGCATTTTGAACCGTTACCGCCATGCTCGGCGTGTATATGACGGTCATAACGCAGATGCAGCAGAGTCCAGTAGTTTCTGTTGCCTCTTAAAATGACATGTCCGCCTCTACCGCCATTACCGCCGTCAGGACCGCCCTTCGGCATGTACTTAGCTCTGTGCATGTGGCATGAGCCGCGGCCTCCTCGACCTGAACGACAATAAATCTTAACGTAATCTATGAAATTCGAATCCTGCATAAGATGTAAGTATTCTCTGAATGACACTGTTTATTTACATAAATATGGAATTGCTACCTTTTGACAGTAACAATTCCATACATATATTTTACCGAACGGTTACTTGTTTTCCGCGTCGATGACAGCAGAGATAGCATTAATCATGTCGTCAATGCCTGGATACTGCTTAGCTGAGAATGTGTGGCGAATGCCCTCTTTCTCGAACCACTCGATGAGCGGAGCAGTCTGAGTGCGGTAAACCTCAAAACGCTTCTTGATGGTCTCCTCGTTATCGTCAGCGCGTCCCTGCTCGATAGCACGGTTGAGAAGTCTCTTCATCAGGATGTCAGCGTCAACATCAAGCTCCACCATGATACCCATCTCAGTGTTACGCTCAGCGAGCATCTTCTTGAGAGCCTCGGCCTGAGCGATTGTGCGTGGGAAACCATCAAAGATTACGCCTTTTCCCGCTGGCTGAGCGTCGTATGTCTTAGCAAGGATGTCAATCATCAGCTCATCTGGGATAAGCTGTCCGTTATCGATATATCCCTTAGCGATCTTACCAAGCTCTGTTCCGTTCTTAATCTCACCTCTGAGCACATCACCTGTTGAGATGTGTCCCATTCCATACTTCTCTACGATCTTTGCGCTGTATGTTCCCTTACCAGAACCTGGAGCACCGAAAATAATGATATTCTTCATTTGTAACTTAATAATTTGTGTTATATTTTCAAATTGTCTTTTCTTTCAAGTGATTTAATCCTCCTTGTGGCTGATGACTGTGTAGATGTCCGGGTATTGACGTCCTAATCCGTCATAATCAAGTCCGTATCCGACGATAAAATCATTAGGAATCTCAATCGCACAATACTTCACGTCAAGATCCACGGTGAGTTTTTCCGGCTTCATGAGTAAAGTGGCAATCTCGATAGAGCGCGCGCCTCTGTCTTTCAGGTTAGCGAGCAATGTAGACATGGTCTTGCCTGTGTCGATAATGTCCTCAACGATGATAACATCCCTGTCTGTGATGTCCACATTCAGTCCAATGAGTTCCTTGACATTTCCCGTGCTCTCCGTACCCTGATAACTTGAGAACTTTGCGAACTGTATCTCATGTTCAAAAGTAAGATGTCTGACGAGGTCTGCGGCGAAGATAAAAGAACCATTGAGAATGGCGAGAAGCAGAGGACACTTGTCCTCATAATCCTGGTTCATCCTTTCTGCGATGTTGGATATACTATCTTCAATCTCGTTGTGTCTGATAGACACCTCAAAATCCAAATCTTTTATTCTAATCATATTATTATTAAAGATTCATGTAGAATTCGCCACAAACTTAAGCATTTTTTTTCACAATCCGACGTGTATTCCGAAAAACTCTCCATAAATCAAGAAAAAAGTAAAATGACCACTTTGTTTTACAAAATTATATCTTATTTTGTTTTTTTTATTTGGCATTCATTATCTTTGCATCATGAAAATACTTACGGCAGCACAAATGAGAGAGCTTGATGCCTATACCATCGAGCACCAGGGAATAACCTCACTTGACCTTATGGAAAGAGCCTCCAATGCTTTGGCTGAGAAACTGATGTCAAGATGGGGAAAGGACACTGTGGTTAAGATTTTCGCAGGTCCGGGAAACAACGGAGGCGACGCACTCGCCATAGCCAGAATATTATCTACGGCAGGATACAAAGTCTCCGCATATCTGTTCAATACAGGAGACCACATCTCCAACGACTGTCATGCCAACAAAGAACGTTTGAAAGACTATGACGTTGACTTCACTGAGATAACAACGTCTTTCAATCCTCCTCTTCTGGAGAAGGGCGACTTGGTAATCGACGGGTTGTTCGGGACTGGGATGAGCAGACCGTTGAACGGAGGCTTCGCTTCCGTCGTGAAATACATTAACACCTCGGAGGCCACGGTGGTCTCCATCGATGTTCCGTCAGGACTGATGTGTGAGGACAACAAATACAATGTCACACATCATATTATTAAAGCCAAATACACTTATACTTTCCAATATCCCAAACTGTCATTTTTCTTTGTGGAGAATGAGGAATTTGTGGGACACTGGGAGGTTATCGACATAGGTTTGTCAGACCCGAAAGACGAGGCGTTCGAAACGCAATACCATCTCACGGAGACGCAAGAGGTAGCAGCCATGCTAAAAAACCGTTCTCGGTTTGTCCACAAGGGCAGTGTCGGCAACGCTGTCATCGTGGCTGGGAGGAAGGGAATGGCGGGAGCCGCCATCCTGTCCGCCAAAGCTTGTCTGCGCTCGGGGGTCGGAAAGCTGACGGTCAGGACTCCGGAGTACAACGTGTTACCCTTACAGATTGCTGTCCCTGAGGCTGTGCTAAGCGTCGACCCGGACATATCAAGCTTCAGTCAGCCTTTCGACATGAGAGACTATGACGCTCTTGCCATGGGGCCTGGTATGGGCAAAGATCCAGGCACTGTTCCTGCATTCATAGAACAGCTGAGCATGGCTAAGGTACCGGTGGTGCTCGACGCTGACGCCATCAACATACTCGGTGACCATAAGAGTTGGATAAACCAACTGCCTAAACAGACCATTCTCACTCCTCACAAGAAAGAGTTGTTCGGCCTTATTAGCACGACGGTCAACTCCTACGAGCAGCTCGAGAAAACCAGGATACTTTGCATGCGTCAGCAGATTATAATAGTAATAAAAGGAGCCTTCTCCGCTGTATGCTATCCTGACGGAAATGTCTATTTCAACCCGACAGGCAATCCGGGAATGGCTACGGCTGGCAGCGGTGACGTGCTGACAGGTATCATACTCGCACTGCTCGCACAGGAATACACTCCTGAGAACTCTGCCCGTCTCGGTGTGTACCTTCATGGACTGGCTGGTGATGTGGCTGCCGTAGAGAAAGGATTTGAGGGTGTTGTGGCAAGCGACATCGTGGACTGCTTACCTAAGGCATTCAAACAATTAAGAGAATCAAGAAAAGTAAATAACAGAATATGCTAAAAAAGATATTGTTTTCATGCACTATACTCACGGGTGTCATGTCATACGCTCAGGTATCCGTGTTCAACCCCTCAGTCACCACTGACGGTGTGTGCTATGTGCTTCCTAAAACCGCCGTTAAGATTAATGTTAACGCTATAAAGACAACATTCACTCCAGGTGAGTACGCTAAATATGCAGAGAGGTATCTGCACCTGTCAAACGTCAAGACAGAGTCTGAGACTCAGTGGGAGGTTACCGACCTCAACGTATGTGAAACCGGTGTGGTCGACACGCTCAAACGTTTTTCCGTCAAGTCGAAAGACAAGAACCTGTTGCCTAAGATACAGCTCTCAAAGGAAGGCATCATCCTCGCCATCAATACCGACGTGGAGAAGAAATGTGAGAGAACAAGTAAAGTTAAAACTACAAACAACAAGAAAGATCACAAGAAATACATTACTGAGGACATGCTCTCCGCCACTTCGTCTGCGAAGTTCGCGGAGCTTGTGGCTCAAGAGATTCTTGACATCAGAGAAAGCAAGAACGCCATACGCCGAGGACAGGCAGAGAATATGCCAAAGGATGGAGAGGGTGTGAGAATAGTGCTTAATGAGCTAAACAATCAGGAAGAGGCACTGACTCAACTGTTCACAGGCTACACAGACACAGTGTACTACAGTCAGTCCTTCTCCGTCGTGCCAGAGAAAGACATAGATAAGATGATTGTGTTCCGCTTCTCTAAGAGACTGGGCTTCGTCGACAGTGACGACCTTGCCGGCGAACCTTATTTCATCAGTGTCAAGGATAACCACACGGTCAGCGTCCCGAATGAGAAAGAAGCCGCCAAACGTAAGATAACAGGCTTAGTATTCAACTTACCAAGCATGGCAGACGTCGCCGTGTTCACTGGTGACAGACAATGGTTTAACGGCACACTGCCATTGGCTCAGTTTGGCACGATAGACATGCTTAGCTCATCACTTTTCGGCAAGGGCACAACAACATCTGTTGTTTTCGACCCTGCCACAGGAGCCGTTTCAAAGATAAAATAAATCACAAAGTGAGTCTACATATGAATCATTAACACACGAGTGCAGGCATCATGGTAAGTCGACCATGATGCCTGCACTTATTTTAAATGGAACCCTCCATGAGAACGCAATAACATAAAAGTAGTGGAATAAAGGACAATTTACACTATGACGAGATTTCCTATGCCTATTTTTCCGCCAAAAACAGGTTAACTTGCTGATAATCTTAAAACAAAGCTTCTAAAAACCTTGTGTCTCTTTTTTGAAATTCTTAGGTTAGGAAATAGTCTATATATAGGTCTGAGAATTTAAAAATCCTAACCTGAACTTTTCAACGTCCTAACCTAAGAATTTCAGACGCTGAATAAGTCACGGGAAAATTCCGGAAGTCATTTTCCCGCTGACAGACATCAAGGAAAAAAAAGGAGTTTTGAACAGTATAATTTAGTATGTAGATAGGAAATATAGTGAACATTCTTATGACAGGAAACAGTATATCCGTACATTACGTTCCATGCTCATGATATAATCTGCGGACGTTAAGAGCAACAGAAAGCATTAACACATAATAGCTCCCATCCCTACCCATTCACGTGCAAGAAATCATTGAATGTCATCCTGTTGGTTGTATGCCTGTATTTAACACAAATCGTTCATTAGGATTTTCCTGGTTTACGGACTTTATGTCATAGTCAGGCATCATACACACGTATAATTTGTCGTGGTAAAATTACTAACTTTCTGTCTAATAATAGATCGACATTATTCTGATGGCGGTCATTAGGACAATGTTGTCACATAGTTTCTAATGACCGATTTGGGATAAATAGCTGATAGATTCAAGAGATGATAATGTATACAAATGGACTTTTCACAACTCTCCTCAGATGAGAGCATCAACGTCAGATAGTATTATTACCCTAAGACTGAGTAATAATTTATTTGACCACATGATTGTCCATTATATAATGTGTGACAGAGTAATATTTTATCACCTCCTTTATAAATATAGCGTCAAGGGTCCATGTGGCGCAGTCATTCGTCCAAATTGTGTTAGCGCCCGACAAAGGTAGTCTGTTGAGTATGTCACTCCATGCCTTAAGACCAGACTTCATGTCTCCGGTTCTCCACGCCCCATAAGCGGTGAGACGAGGTACGAGAAACTTGTTATTGCGTATCTTCTTTGCCATCTGCTGGTAGTTCAACGCATGATAGGTCCACGCCTTGTAGAACAGAGGACAGTCAATCATCTGCTCAAGTTCATTGACCAGTTCAAAGCCACCCATGATTGTCATAAGATGGTTAGTGGACAGCAAGCCCTCACTCTCAGAGGTGATGACTCCCGTTGACGGGTAATAGCCCAGTGCCAAAGGTCCGGTGAAAAAACCATCTCGGAACGATGATATTGAATTCATGCCAGCCATAATCTTATCTCTATATTTCAGGTCACCGGTGCGTTCCCATTGTGTCATCCAATTTGAAACATAAGCGAGCCAGTCAGGACCGATGCGCAAGCGCGCAGGCGCAGAACAAGGAAACAGGGAACGAGGTTGAGCGAGTCGCATAGGGTCGAGATGATAGAGCAACGTGTCAGCATCGACAACCTCAGTGAGGATATCGCCCATTCTCTCATCCGCCGTGAGATAATAGAGAAACCTGTTCCACCACGCCTCGGATATCCTTGCCTCTTTCGCTCCGCACCCCCAGTGGGTCACATTATGTCTGGAACCTAAGCCGGCATGTGGTCCGCTATGGTACGTGTCAACCTCAGAGCAGTGTCTGGTCATTGCTTTCGCCATGTCCCACACATCGGCGTCACCCGTGCGCAGGAACTGATACCATAACATCGACGGCGTTCCCAGCTCGGTATTATCCCAAGCATAGCCTCCCACATCGTATCTCCACTCGTCCCTACTCCTATCGTACGCATGCATCACATCTCCGTAATTCCAATAACCATACCAGTTATTTCTGCGTATCTCGTTCTGATAGAAACGCATTATTCCCGACAAAGTGGACTCCACAATGCTGTCGCGTCTGTCACAGACGGTTGGCAGCGACCATATTCCGAATGCCTTTTTCTTATGGAAATATTCCGGAAAGCAAACATACTGTGGCTCCTCATAAGCATCATCGCCGTCGTAGCTTATGTATATGGTACTTGTCCTCGCTATTCCGTTTGCGGTACTCATCCCAGGCTGCACATCCTCGTAGGCGGCTTCCAATGTGTGAGAGATGGTGTCGTAATGAGCGAACGAGAAAGATTCTGCCTCTGGACTCCACAGACTGATGGTCACCACAGCTGAGTCAGAACACATCTCGTCAACCTGAAGGGTGGAAGGATAGCTTTGCCAGAAATCCTCAAGGCGGAACGAGACACGAGAGACACTGTCACCCACTGTCACTAAGCCATCGGACTTGGTTCCCTCTCTGTTTCCGATCCATGGAGAAAACGCTGATGTTCGTTTCCTTATACTGTAGCCGTTAGGACAGAGCTGGGACAATCGAAAGCCATTCCACTTGGCAATGTTAGTCAGCATGCAGACCGTCACCGAGTCCATAGCTTTCAGGTCAATCTTTCTACGTGCAATGAGCGGCTGTACATCCATCTTAGCAGAGTCGAAACAGACATACCGCTCGTATGTTTTACCGTGTAAGGGGACCTTGAAATGAACACTCAACTCTGAGAGTCCACTCACATTTAATGCGGAATCGACACAGAGAGTATGAACCATCTTCATCTTTTCAGTGCCTTTATAACAGTATAGTCGGATGATAAAGTTATCACCCGAATATTTATGTACCTGCCGTACGTTGCCACTGTACTCTATCTCATGGTTATGTATCTTACACACCTTATTATTAAGCGTGACCCAGAAATGTGGAACATTAGGAAACACACCCTCAACATGAGACAACCTTGTGTTCTTTTTTGACCTACGGAGAATGAGAGAATCGTCATTATCTGTTATAACAGTAAAGGCCTTCCATTTCACAGAACCATCCTGCCATCTCGCCAAGGTCCAGCTGTCAGAGGGTATGACTTCACCTTTCGAGTTATATACCAATATGGTCTCGTCGTTAAGCTCTGACTTTGAGAACGGCACTCCGAACGTGGAGGGACCATTGGAATCACGTTTGAGTTTCTTTAATGTTACACCTTCTTCTTTCGTGTTGTCACAGTGATAGCGGAAGTTACGCAGCTTAGCGTGTGCTAAGGTTGTACGAAAACCAAAATATCCTGAAGTGTATGGATTGACATCAAGATAATCCACAATACACTCACCGTCAACGTAATACCTGACACGACCGTCAACCTGCTCAAGACGAATCTTATACCAATGGTCTGGCTTCAAAAGATGTGAAGAGTCGGTGTACTCTAGTAAGACAAGAGGACGGTACTTGGCGGAATCCACGCCTCGCACATCACCATCGTACCTACGGAAACGTGTGGTAGAATTGTAATTACCGCCATATCCCAGATAATATAGCCTTAGGGAATATTGATTGACGAACACTCCGTGACGTTTCCTCAGATTCTTAAACACGGAAGAACCGTCTGGCTCGGACGCCATCCAGAAGCAATTCATGTCGCTCAGGCGTTCAGGAGTGTCTTTGTTTATCATGGATCCAGTCACAATACATGACTCATACTCAATCACCGTATTGCCTGTCATTCGTTGTTTATACCATAAGGTCAGCCCCTTAGGAGCGACGATATCTATCTCGCCATTGTCGAGAAATGACACACTTGAAAAAGCATCATCCTCACTTTCCACCACCCAAGACTGAGCTTGAATGGTAGAAGTGAGGATGATGATTACTATCGTAAAATATAATCTTCTTAACATTATTTGAAAGAATATGTAGGTGTGCTACCTACTGTCCACCTAAGGCGGAACTGAAACAGATTACAGCCAGCCGTTCTGTCCTACGACAATCAGCATGCAGTAACCGAGTACAAGGCCTACAACACCCATGATCAAGCCGACCTTTACCATCTGATTCTGCTCAATCAATCCTGTGGCATGAGCGATGGCGTTAGGAGGAGTAGATATAGGGAGAACCATAGCGAGAGATGAACCGAGTGCCACACCTATCAACAGAGTGCTTACACCACCGAAAGGAGCGAGTGTGGCAGCTGCGGAAATACCGGCGAGTGCAAGGATTGGCACGAGAAGGTTTGCTGTCGCTGTATGACTGATGAAGTTCGCCATAGCGTAGCAGATGAGACCTGAGCCTACAATCATGAGAACTGGACTCCATGTGTCGAATGGAATAGTCTCAATGAGGTGTGTGGCCAAGCCTGTGTCCTGAAGAGCAAGACCAAGAGCGAAACCACCGGCAACCATCCAAAGCACTGACCAGTTAATCTCCTCAAGATCCTCACGTGTGATCATTCCAATCATACAGAAGACACCTACAGGAAGCATTGCCACCACGTTAGAGTTGACACCAGTAAAACGGTCAAGACACCATAAGAGGATTGTTATGCCGAATGTGATGTAAACGACTATTGAACGCCAGTCTTTCTTCGCCTCTCCCTCAATAACCAACTTAATGTTTTTCTGAGTGAATGGGAACAGACGCAGCAAAACAAACCATGCGAAAACGAGAAGCACCATTGCCAATGGGAACATGAAAAGCATCCACTGACCGAAGCCGATATTTAAGTTAAGTCCTTCTGGATCGTTAAGGAACTTCAACACGATAGCATTTGGAGGAGTACCGATAGGAGTTGCTATACCGCCGATATTGGCACCGATTGGAATGGCCAGGGCAAGACCAGTCTTACCCTTACCGTTGGCAGGAAGCGTCTTGAGCACTGGAGCAAGGAAGGTGAGCATCATGGCCGCAGTAGCCGTGTTTGAGAGGAACATGGAGAATATACCAGTCACAAGCAAGAAGCCGAGAAGGACATTCTCAGACTTTGTTCCGAAAGGTGCGAGCATAACCTTTGCCAGATATGCGTCCAGACCTGTCTTTGTCGCCGCAATCGCAAGAATGAAACCACCAATGAAAAGCATGATGATAGGGTCTGCGAAACAAGCCATGACCTTTTTGTTAGACAAAAGCGTACCCAGCGATCCCTCTTCATACCCCGATGTCAAGAACCACAAACCGCTGTCTGAGACGCAGAACAGAAGAATCACGATGACAGACACAGATGTTGTCCATGCCGGTATAGCCTCGAGAATCCACATAAGTGTGGCATAGCAGAACACAGCGATGACTCTTTGCTCGGTTATCGTCAGGTCGTTGATGCCGTAAAATGATGATGGAACATTCCAAAGAATAAGAAGTACTAAGAAACAAAAAGCAAGTTTCAAAGCTCGCGAAGCATTAGCGAGGTCTCGCAAGGAATTCTTTTTGTCGCGACGCTCTGCCTCCAAATGGTAACCAATAAAGTTCTTAAACATAAAAACGTTTTAAATATTATAATTTTTTATTTTTCCTATCGTTTTTAAAATGCGCTGCAAAGGTACAAAAAAAATCAACTAAATAATATTAAGAGACGAAAGAAGTTGAAAAAATACGGCACTCATCCTTTATTTGTCAAATTGAAGAAATTTTAGCCTATGCAGTTTTCAATGTGTGAAAAAAATCATTACTTTTGCAACAATTAAAACATCTTTAACAAGGTAATCATGGAAACAATGGATTGGTCAAGTCTTGGATTCGGATATCACAAGACAGATTATAATGTACGCTGTTATTATCGTGACGGCAAATGGGGAGAGGTTGAGGTGTGCTCAGAAGAGACTATTCCTATGCACATGGCTGCGACTTGTTTGCACTATGGTCAGGAAGCATTTGAGGGACTTAAGGCATACCGCTGTCCAGACGGAAAGGTACGTGTGTTCCGCAGTGACGAGAACGCGGCAAGACTGCAGTCTACATGTCGCGGCATCTTGATGCCAGAACTTCCTACGGAGAAATTCAATGAGATGATTGACAAGGTTGTCAAGCTCAATGAGCGTTTCGTACCGCCGTATGAGACAGGCGCCACTTTATATCTCAGACCTCTCCTGATAGGAACAAGCGCACAGGTTGGCGTTCATCCTGCCTCAGAGTATCTGTTCCTCATCTTTGCCACACCAGTGGGACCATACTTCAAGGGAGGATTCTCTTGCAACCCGTACGTTATCATACGTGAGTTCGATCGTTCCGCTCCACTTGGAACAGGCATATATAAGGTGGGCGGTAACTACGCCGCAAGTCTTCGCGCCAACAAGATGGCACACGACCTCGGATATGCGTGCGAGTTTTACCTTGACGCTAAGGAGAAGAAATATATGGACGAGTGTGGAGCGGCTAATTTCTTCGGAATCAAGAACAACACTTACGTCACTCCGAAGTCCACATCTATCCTCCCATCCATCACAAACAAGTCTCTGATGCAGCTCGCTGAAGACTTAGGTCTCAAGGTGGAGCGCAGACAAATTCCAGAGGATGAGCTTGACACATTTGAGGAGGCTGGAGCGTGCGGTACTGCCGCTGTCATCTCACCAATCTCAAAGATTGACGACTTAGAGGAGCATAAGAGCTTCGTTATTTCTAAAGACGGCAAGCCTGGTCCTATATCCACAAAACTTTATAACTTACTGCGAGGCATCCAGTATGGTATCGAACCAGACACACATAACTGGACTCGTGTTGTCATAGAATAATTATATGGGTAAAGGAAAACTTGCCAAGTTTGCCGATATGGCAAAAAATCCCCTCGTCGTAGAGTGCCCCTTCTGGAAGCTCCGCGACGAGGGTTTTGCGATGCGAGGGAAATGGAATGAGCAGTTCTTCCACAACGGTAATCCTATTGTCCTTGAGCTTGGATGCGGAAGAGGCGAATACACCATGGGGCTGGCGAAGAGATTCCCCGACATCAATTTTATCGGTGTCGACATAAAAGGAAGTCGTATGTGGCATGGTGCCAAAGAGGCGCTTGAGAGCAACATGGACAATGTGGGCTTCTTGCGCACAAACATAGAGTGTATCGACAGCTTCTTCGGAGATAACGAGGTGAACGAGATATGGCTAACTTTTTCTGACCCTCAGATGAAGAAGACCACAAAACGACTCACGTCAACCTTCTTCATGGAGAGATACCGCAAGTTCCTGGTCGACAACGGTGTGGTGAACGTCAAGACAGACAGCAATTTCCTCATCACATACACGAAGTACATGGCTGAGAAAAACGGCTTGCCAGTTGAGTTTGTCACAGAAGACCTGTACAACTGCGAATCGGCTGACGACGCTCTGACGTCAATACAGACATACTACGAAGGTATGTGGTTGGAGAGAGGAATACCAATCAAGTATATTAAGTTCAGACTTCCTCATGACGGTGCTCTGATAGAGCCGGACATAGAGATACCTGTGGACGGATATCGCTCTTACAACCATGAGGTGGTGAGTACGAGGACAACAGGCAAATAATCGGCAACGACAGCGTAACAACCCCTTGAGTACGCAATAGAGACTACGTATTTAACATAAGTATTTAAGGAAAAAAGAACGATGACTACAATATATCCAGCTTTAATACACCAGGCTCTCGCCACCGTGAGATATCCTGGTAACGGAAAAAGCATCATGGAGAATGAGATGCTTGAGGATGACTTGCGTATTGACGGCATGAAAGTGAGCTTCTCACTCATTTTCCCAAAACCAACCGACCCATTCCGCAAGTCTGTCGTAAAGGCTGCCGAGGCAGCTATCAAGATGTATGTTGACAAGGATTGCAAGGTGACTATAAGCGAGAAATATGCTACCGCGCTTCCTCCAGAGCCTGACAACCTTCTTCCAAATGTGAAGAACATTGTGGCGGTTAGCTCAGGAAAAGGCGGTGTGGGAAAAAGTACAGTGACAGCGAACCTTGCCATTGCCCTTGCCAAACTCGGTTACCGAGTCGGTCTTCTCGACGCCGACATCTTCGGTCCAAGCATGCCTAAGATGTTTCAGGTTGAGGAAGAACGTCCATACGTCGAGCAGGTTGAAGGACGAGACCTGATTGTGCCGGTGGAAAAATATGGGGTCAAACTGTTGTCTATCGGATTCTTCGTGAACCCTGACGAGGCGACACTTTGGAGAGGAGGCATGGCGTCTAATGCGCTTAAACAGCTCATCACAGACACCAAATGGGGCGGCCTCGATTATTTCATACTAGACACTCCCCCAGGAACAAGTGACATACACCTCACACTTTTGCAGACACTAGGCATCACTGGCGCCGTCATCGTATCCACTCCGCAGCAAGTGGCTCTCGCCGACGCGAGAAAGGGAATCAATATGTACATGAACGATAAGGTCAACGTACCTATTCTCGGACTCGTTGAGAACATGTCATGGTTCACTCCAGCCGAGCATCCGAGTGAGCGTTATTACATCTTCGGCAAAGACGGTGTCAGCCAACTCGCTAATGACCTTAACGTGCCAGTGCTCGGACAGATTCCTTTGGTGAGCAGTATCTGCGACGACTGTGACAACGGTACGCCGTCAGTATTGGACGCAGGATCACCTGCCGGCATGGCTTACATGCAACTGGCAGCGAAAGTCGTGACTCAAGTTGATAAACGCAACGTCGAGCGTGAGGCGACAAAACCCGTTGAAGTAACAAAAAAGTGAGAAATGAGATAAGACTCACCAGAGACTACCTCACATACACACAAAGAGGGTGTGTCAAAATAGGCACATCCTCTTTTTTTACGCAAAGCCCCGAC